>JACPVK010000265.1 GCA_016191795.1 Gammaproteobacteria bacterium | reverse complement strand
TGCCTTTTATCAGGAGCGATAATCCAAGATTCTTCACAACATAAAATCTTCCACTTGCCCAGCGCAACCGCTGAGTAGTAGCTTGACTTAACGAATTGGTTTCCATCTGTCGGATAATTGCTTTTTCAGCAAATGCCACTCTGTAACCCTGTTCTATCAGTTTTGCATAATACTCCCAATCCTCAGAAAGGCTATAAGCACCCCATTTCATTTTCTCTAACAGGGTTTTATGAAAGCACATGCCAGTGCCCATCAGGTATGATGACAATCCAAGTTTATTCTTGGCCGAATGGTATAGCAAATCATTGATTGTGCGTGATAAATAAATAAGTTGCGTGAACCAGGTTTCATGTCTGTTAGGGACATCGATATAACACTGAATTGCTTGTTCACCACTATTAAGCATTTTGTTTAGTTCGATCAGGATCGATTTGTTAACAGTCGTATCTGCATCCAGAACCAGAACCGCATCGTAGGCATTGATTGATATACGTTCCAGAGCCCATTCAAGAGCATATCCTTTACCACGCTTGTTAATATCTGTTCTGGAAAGTACATTGATAGAATATTCAGAACAAATGTCTGCTGTTTTATCATTGCAATTATCTGCAATAACATACACATCATAATCGGATTTTTTATAATCGACGGCGAGAATGCTCTGGCAGAAATTAGCTATTAATAATTCTTCATTATGCGCAGGAACAATGATGGCAAATTTATTTAATTTAGCTTGAGCTGAGTCTGTCTTATTTCGAGTAATAAAATAACTCACAGCCAGAAAGATTTGATAGACACCAGAAATAACCAGGTATATCAGTATTAACGACATAAAAATTTCGATTATATTTATAAGCATTATCATTCCTTAATCAGACTGTATTCATTTTATTGCCCGTTTCTTTACGTGACCGATTATAATTTTCGGTTATTAATATTCCGTAAACATCTTTTCTTGTTTAATAACCTTTGCATGAATATGGTTAGCAGAAAATATAGCGACAGCCATAGCCAGCAAGAAATACAAAGAAGTGATATAGGCCGCAGACAGAAAGAACCCACTTACAACAAATGCAGTTATCGCTCCCGTAATAGAATATGTAGCCACCAGGTTTTTTGATTCTGTGATTTTTTTGTTAGATATAATTTCTGCTGCAGACAGGGATCGGATATTCTTTAACGTTCTCCATATTAATAAGCAAAACGCGACAAGACCAGGTATGCCAAGTTCCGCACCAACCTGCACAAATGAATTATGCGCAGCCTGATATCTGGCTCCTATTTCAGCGAATATCATACCTTCAGCACTCATGAAATTATACACACCAACACCCAATATCGGGTTCATAAACATCATTTGAATGCCACGATCCCAGATCTGTAATCGACCTGTTGAACTGGCTGTATTGTAGTCTTGTGACGGCGTCAGCATGGTAGATATGCGTTCTATATAAGCAGCATCGGCTAAATATAAAAACCCGCACCCTACCATCGCCAACATAAAGAAGATACCAAACAAGCTACGCTTTTCAAGTGTTTTTAATTGCAGCATGATTACCAAAACAACTGCCACCAGGCCAAGAAAACCGCCCCTTGAATCTGTTTTAACAATGCCAATCAGCAGTATTAAAGCTATGAGTAATGCGATTAGGCGTTTATAACCGGTTAACGATTTGAATTTCCATACGGCAAATGGAAGTGCCAGCAGAAATTGCAATGCCGTATCATTTGCATCATACACATCCGCATTGATCTCCATTCGGCCAAAACCTGCAGATAAAATAGTTATGATTGCCAGCATACCGACAGACGATATGTATACCCAGACAAGATTACCTACATCATCCATAGTAGATACATATGCTATGACCAGAAGGAATGTGATTAATACCTTCCAGTAACTTTGTGTTATAAAAACAAGGCTTTGTCCTGGATACACTCCAAATGGCACAGATAATAATATCCATGCCACCAGGAATATCAGCACACCTATGGTCGGTGTGTTCATTGCATTACGAATGTTATCAATAAGCGCCGGTTGCGAAATAATGCCAAACATTGCAAGTCCAATTACTATTTTTTGGGTTTGCAATGCTCCAAGAATCGGAAACAGCAGCTGTATCTGACTCATGTCTAGAAAAACAGAAAGCAGGAAGAAGAAATTAAAAAATTTCACGTCTTTCGTTCGAGCAGTAGAAAGAAAATGGTTTGATAACAAAAAAGCATAATCAGTATAAACCGATTATGCTTTTTTAAATATATACCATTCATGCAGATAAATATTGTTATTTACTACACAATCAGTTTGACGTTTACAACTAAGCTCTTTTACGGTTAATGCCTGCAATACCAAATAACATCAGAAGGCCATTTGCCAATAACAGGTAAGCTGGTGGTACCGGAACTGGCAAAACTTCACGCACCAGTAATGAAGCAAGTATATGGCTCGAATCATAATCAGACATCAGATCTGGTGCTGGCCAGGTTGCGTCAAACCCGCGCCTGGCAGGTGTAAACTGGGCCTGGATATCACCATCGAGAGCGGCAGTGAGCATTCTGCCAACGCAGGAAACATCTACACCGCACTCACCTGAAGAGCCATGAAGAAAATATGACGTTAGATACATGTTGTAATCGAAAAACACACCATCATTGGACACAGTATGATATGTCACTCCGAAATCTTCCTGAAACGTTATGCCAAAATCATTGAAAAATGACTGCGCACCGGGTGCAAGATAGGCTTCCCAGTGATTTAATTCTGCCGGGATATAAGGCATATAGGATTCTAAAAGCGCCTGGGTTTCTGCACGTGTAGCATATCTATAACCGTAAAGCGAACTGTTTGAGTCTGTAAGCATCGATTCTACGCTAACACGAGTCATATTAACGGTATTGTCAAATTCTAGCCATTCGTAATTAATGCCGCCAATATTATTGATAATGCTGGCATTAGCGGGGTTGATAAAACTCAGGCTGAATAATATACAGGCAGGTAGTAATGACTTGAACGAAAATTCCATTCGATCCATCCTCAATTTAACATTTATTTTATATTCTTCTGCTAAAAATCCAGTGACCCAGATTTAGACAGTACATCTTAAAACAAACCACACTGCTATTCATACCCCCCAATCGGGTGGTGAGTTACACCGTCTGTATATTTGCTATTACTAATATTGCGCCATGTGTCATATTGTGTTTTTACATCTAACACGATAGCTGTATATTGCTTCTGTCTTCGATAAGATTAAGTTTCTGCCCGGTTGTAATTTATATGTTAAAAACATTCTGTCTTCGTATAATGTCATTCACGTTTTTCCTGTCAAATTGCCTCGTATTTTCACTACTGGTAGTAACCCCGGTCAAAGCATCTCCCGGCGATCTTGATACGACTTTTGGTTCAGGCGGCCTGGTTACCACATCTGTCAATACACGAAATGATCTGGCGAATGCCCTGGCGGTTCTGCCTGATGGCAAGATTCTCGTCGCCGGCAGGACAACCGCACCAACATCCGATTTAAATATTGCCCTGTTGCGCTACAACCCGGATGGTTCACTGGATACCACATTCGATGGAGATGGAATAGTTAGCAACTTCCTCGGCGGCGATACAACCGCCAATGCGATTATTGTCACGCCTGACGGCAGCATATATCTGGCAGGTCGGATCAGTGGCGCATTTATCCTGGCTAAGTTCACGTCTGCCGGCGTACTGGATATCAGCTTTGCCGCAGGCAATGGTTACGTAATTGTTGACCCGGATGGTTCAGGCAATGCCACCTGCTCCGGCATGGCTATCACCCCTGCCGGCAATTTTGTCCTTGCCGGCAGCGCCGACCTGGGAGGTGGTTTCCAAACGATTGCGCTGGTACAAATCAATGCTCATGGCACAGTCGATAGCAGCTTTGGTGGCGGTGACGGTATCGTCCTGGTTAATCCAGGCCTGAATACCTCACATGGGCATGCGATTGCGGTACAACCGGATGGCAGAATTCTGGTGACCGGAGATGCAAATGGCGCATCAATCGATCTGGCAGTATTGCGCTTTAACAGCGATGGCAGTGCAGATACCACATTTGATACAGATGGTGTGCTGACGACGGACATAGGCGGGTTTCTGGATATCGGCTATGCCATCGCGCTGCAGCCAGACAGAAAAATTCTGGTGGCAGGTACCTCCGGCGTCAGCGGTAGTGGCAGCGACTTTGCGGTACTGCGTTATCTGGCAGATGGCAGCCTCGATACCAGCTTTAGCTCGGATGGCATCACAACCACTGCCCTCGCTACCAGTTATTTTTCTGACAAGGCACGCGCTCTGGTCATTCAGCCAGATGGAAAAATCATTGCCGGTGGCTTTGCAAGAAATGCTACAGACAGTGCAGACGACTTTGCCGTCGCGAGATTCAACACCAATGGCAGCCTCGATAGCAGCTTTGGAACAGGTGGAATCACAACAACTACGATTGGCGGTTACAGTCTGGAAAATGAAACCGGCTATGCCCTGGCCATGCAGACAGTTGGCAACGTAGTCCTGGCCGAATCCAATAATGCTGGCGGGACGACGCAGGAAATCTGGATGGTCCGTTATCTTGCCATTGATACAGATAATAATCCCAGCCCGCCAGAACCCTGGCAAATAAAACCCGCTGTCTTCACATTTACCGAAACGACTGGTGTGGCCATTTCAAGTACGCAAACATCAAATAACATAACCGTTGCCGGTCTCGGCACCGGGGTTTACGTACCCGTCTGGATTAGTGGCGGTGAGTATGCAATCAATGGAGGTAGTTACACCACAGTGACGGGTTATGTGACCAACACAGATCAAATCAGCGTCCGACATGTTTCTTCAACCAGTACGTTTACACAAACCGCTACTGACTTAACCATAGGCGGATTACATGCACCCAATAATCTCGCTCAAATCCTGGGTACAGGCACAACAGCCACTTTTCGTAGTACCACGGGTGAAGACCTGGTTCCTGATGCCTTCAGTTTTACCGATGTGAGTAACGTGGCACACAGCACCCAGATGACATCCAATGCCATTAACATCAGCGGTATTACAGCTGCCACGGCCATATCCATCAGCGATGGCACGTATGCTGTCAATGGCGGGGCTTATACCAGCACGCCAGGCACGGTACTCAATGGCGACAGCGTGACACTGCGTCACACCTCCTCGGCCGCTGACGCAACCGCCACCCATACCACCCTGACCATTGGTGGTGTTGCCGATACCTATACCTCCACCACGTCAGACTTCACACCGGCTGCCTTCAGCTTTACCGATGTGAGTAATGTGGAACACGGCACCACGATGACGTCCAATGCCATTAACATCAGCGGTATTACAACGGCCATACCTGTTTCGGTAATCAATGGTACTTTTGCCATTAACGATAATGATTACACCGACATCACCGGTACCGTGGTCAATGGCGATAGTGTCCGTGTACGGCATTCTTCAGCTGATACAGATACAACAACTGTCACAGCCGCTCTAACCATCGGCAGTATGAATGCCACGTATCGCAGCACGACATCCGATCTGACACCTGATGAATTCAGTTTTATTCATGCAGACAGGGTACCTGTATCTACATCCATTACCTCCGGCAGCATTATCATGTCAGGTATTACAGCCGCGACAACAATTTCAGTAATGAACGGCGAATATTCTATCGACGGTGCCAGCTTTACCGCCGCACCAGGAACGGTGGTGAACGGTGCCAACATATCTGTACGCCACACATCTTCAGCATCACCGGCCACTAGTATTAGCACTACACTGACGATTGGTGATGTGACTGCTGTATTTACCAGTACAACTGTGGCGGCTGACGGCGGCGGTGCCATGAATTATGGATGGTTGCTACTATTGCTAGTGATACCAGGAATAAACAGAACATATTCCAGATACAAATAATTTTATTTAATCACAGGGTTACATCATTGTACGACCTGATTTAATCATGCACAATTATTGCAAAGGATAATAAAGTGAACATATTGCTAAGAATTATTCACAATCACTGGTTTACTAAACATTTTTAATTGGATAATAACTCCGGGCAATTGTCCCGAGATTTAAATAAGCAAAAAATAGATAACGTTAGCCTGCCGCGATTACACGAATACAGTAAACATAGAAATGGATTACATGACAAATAATCATACAAAAATAAAATCATTCACTGTCTGCATCAGCAAGTTAGATTCAGATATTAGTCCTCGATCAAATCCAGAATGTAGCCAATTCAAGTTCACTACCAGCACAGCGAGGGTACAACTGTCTGTAAAACCCGTTATGGCCATATCGGGCCAGCCTGAGGTTATTAAACAGGATAATGTTCACTATTATGTATTGGGAGATGATCAGGATCTGCAAACAAACAACCAGGTACTACAGTATCTTGGTAATGGTGTAGTGTTACGTTGTCACCCATCGCAAATGGAAATTGAAATAACCAGTAGTATTACAGGTCTACCGGCTATATTTATTTATCAGGATAGCAAAATTATCGTTATCGCTTCCCAGATACAGGATATAACGTCCATACCAGGTCTGAAGCTGGAGTTTGATCCCAAATCACTCACCGAACTCGCCACAATCGGCCATCCAATTAACCACCGAACACTCTTCAAAAACGTCACAATCATCCCGGCTGGCAGTCATCTCAAACTGGTGAAAGAATCGATGCCAATTGTAGACAACTGGCAACCACCGGATGAACCAGCCTACACGAGCTGGCCGGAATA
>JACPVK010000264.1 GCA_016191795.1 Gammaproteobacteria bacterium | reverse complement strand
ATCAGGTCAACTCTGTTTACCGGCTAAAGGGTATGAACAGTGTTGCGCCGGGTCAGGATTCCTGTTTTTATGTGCCTGGCTAAATAAAAGGCGGCTATCAGCATGCATTTAAAATTCTCACAAGTTTTCTTAATCGCAACCTCCATGGTTGTCACGATGTCGGCAAATGCTACCAATCTCACGCTGGAACAACGCATTATGCGTATGGAGAACTTGCTGGTTAATCAGGCCGAGCAAGCCCAGAAAATTGATCAGATGCGTGCCGAGCTGACAGACATGCGCGAGATGCTGGAAAAACAATCCTACGAAATGGAGCAGATCAAGCAGCGTCAGCGTAATTTGTATCAGGACATGGATCGCCGCTTGAGCGATCTGGAATCAGGTAAACAAACGGCAGGTGGAGAAGCTCCCATAGCACCACCGATATCAGATGTGGCGCCACCGGTGAGTGCTGGTCTGCCGGCTGTGGCTGCGGCGGAGACTTCCGCAGACCCGGATGGTAAAGCGGCCTATGACAAGGCTTTTGGTTTGTTGAAAGACGGGCGTTATGCGCCAGCGATTACCGAATTCAGAAGCTTTATCCAGCGTTATCCGCAGAGCAAGTTTCTGGATAATGCCCAGTACTGGCTGGCAGAAGCCTGTTACGGATCGCGTGACTATCCAACAGCGTTGAAAGAATTTCAGAAAATCCTCACGCACTATAAAGCGAGCGGCAAGTTGCAGGGCGCTGAACTTAAAATTGGTTATACCTATTATGAAATGCAGGACTGGGCCAAGGCGCGTACCACACTGGAGAGTGTGAAGGCGCGTTATCCCAATACCAATATTGCAGCCAAGGCTGAAGAGCGTTTACAGCGCATGAAACGAGAAGGCCATTGAGCGCGTACAGCGACTCGGGAACACATTAATATGGCGGCGCACGGTGAGATTCGCATCAGCGAAATATTTTATTCCCTGCAGGGCGAATCTACTCTTAGTGGTTTACCAACGGTATTCGTACGTTTAACCGGTTGTCCATTACGATGTGGTTATTGTGATACCGCTTATGCGTTTACCGGCGGTGAGTGGCACACCATTGAAGGTATTCTCCAGCGCGTAAAAAATTTCGGCGCGCACTATGTGTGTGTTACCGGTGGTGAACCGCTGGCGCAAAAATCCTGTTTCGATTTATTACAGGCTCTGTGTGACGCCGGTTATGGCGTGTCGATTGAAACCAGCGGTGCCATGGATATTTGTGATGTCGACACGCGTGTGGTGCGTGTTATGGATATCAAAACTCCGGGCTCAGGTGAATTCTCAAAGAATCTGTTTAGTAATATTGACTGTCTTACGTCGCACGATGAAGTGAAGTTTGTTATCTGTGATCGCAATGATTACGACTGGTCATGTGATGTATTGAAGCAATACAAACTGGCTGATCGTTGCAAGGTTTTGTTCTCACCGTCATACCAGACGCTGCCGGCTACTGATCTGGCAGAGTGGATATTGCGTGATAAATTGCCGGTACGTATGCAAATTCAGTTGCACAAGTTTTTGTGGGGCGAGAAGCAGGGTGTGTGAGCCATGAAGCAGCCTGGGCATAATAAAAAGGCGGTGGTACTGCTATCAGGAGGCCTGGACTCTGCCACCGTACTGGCCTGTGCCAGGGCTGAGGGTTTTGATTGCTATGCGCTGAGTTTTGATTATGGCCAGCGCCATCGCGCTGAGTTGAATGCCTCAAAAAATGTGGCGGCTGCCCTGTCAGTGACCGAACATAAAATCGCCACCATCGATCTGGCCCAGTTTGGAGGCTCTGCTTTAACGGATAAAGCCATTGCTGTGCCGCATGTGGCATCGGAAGGAATCCCTGTCACCTATGTGCCGGCACGCAACACAGTGTTTTTGTCTTTTGCACTGGCCTGGGCCGAGGTGCTGAAATCCCAGGATATCTACATCGGTGTGAATGCAGTGGATTATTCCGGTTACCCGGATTGTCGGCCTGAGTATATTGCAGCCTACGAGACCATGGCTAATCTGGCTACCAGGGCCGGTGTTGAGGGCCATAAGCTTTCGGTGCATACGCCGCTGATTAATTTGAGTAAAGCCGAGATCATCAGGCTGGGTATGCGTCATGGTATCGACTACGCCATGACAGTATCTTGCTACAGTGCCAGTGATGAAGGCAGGGCCTGCGGCCAGTGTGATTCCTGTCGATTGCGAGCCAGGGGATTTGCCGATGCGGGGGTGCCCGACCCGACACAATATCTATGATGAAGTCGGTTTTATCGTCTTGTAATTCTTCGAGTTTCCGGTAGTATACGCGCCTCTCGCTTTGGGCCGTTAGCTCAGTCGGTAGAGCAGCGGACTTTTAATCCGTTGGTCGAAAGTTCGAATCTTTCACGGCCCACCAAACAAGCACAAAAAAGCCCGGACTGATTTTTAAATCAGGCCGGGCTTTTTTTTACTGCTTTTAAATGATGATTACTTACGTGAACCGGGGCCGTTCAGTGTCAGGCCATTGCTTATGTAGGTCTCAAAATATTCCAGTGCACGATATTCTTCGCTCTGGGCGGGGTAAGGCTTGGCACGAACCTGCTTGTTGCAGCCATCATAGCGGCGATGCAATGAACCCATACCATCACCATCGGCTTCATCTGCAGACCAGGCGCTACGATACGCCGGGAAATGCGATGGGTGGCCCAGTGCCGGACTCAGGATATCGGCACGAATATAGAAGCCGGCATAATTTACGTGGCAATCGGCGCAGGCCATATTGAGCTGGCCGCGCTTGGTGTAAAAATGATTCTTGCCGCGCTCATACCACTTTTTGGCTTCTGCGTTGGGAATTTTCACATCGATTTTTTTACCACGTGATTTGAATGCCAGATACGCTTCAATGTGGGTAATAGCGCCCTTGCCGTATTTCAGTGGTTCTTCGCCGTTGGCTTTACGGCATTCATTGATGGCCAGCTCAAGTGTGACCACTTCGTTGCGTTTTTCATCAAAGTAGGGGTAATTCTGCTTGATACCCTGCTTGGCTTTGGGGAAGCAATCTGAATAGGATTTACCATTTTTGAATGGCGTGTTGAACAGTTTTTCACCCTTGTCGACATAAATTTCATAGGGAGGAAACTCTTCCATGCTTTCCCATTGCGCGCGCGATCCCTTATCAATGGCGTAGACGCCATTGATGTAATCCGCGAATGGCACATCAGGGAATCGGCTCGCATAATCAGCGCGAATATTTTTTAGGTCCTGTTCGGGATTGCTGGCCATACCGGTTGTTGGCGAAAATAGCACCCAGAATGCGGACACGATTACTGCAATTTTTTTCATAATCATACCTTTCTGTAAAGTTATACAGTTATGGTGTACGGTTTATACCGTATTCGGGTTAGCTGATTTGGGTTTCTACAGAATCAGTTTCGCCTTTGTTATCTACCCAGCTTACTTTTAATGTATCGCCTGCTTTGGCTCCACTAAATTTGAATGACAGGTAAGGGTTTTTGGAAATAGCCACACCCCATTGTGCCGTCAGGACGTTCTCGCCATTGTGGCTGCAGGTGATTTCCTGAATGAAATGTGCAGGCACGATCTGACCGGTTTTTGCATCTTTGCGTTGACCAGTTTCCATTGAATGGTTGATCAGTGCTTTAACTTCTGTAACGCCGCCAGTTACTTTTGCGCGGACTTTAATTGAATCGCTCATGAGTAAATCCCCGTGAATTTTAATGCTTAACTATGTAATTAACCGCCGCAGCCACCGATAGTGACTTTGACTTCTTTCTTGGCGGTATAAAGTTTTCCGTTAGCTTTGACAACGGCAATGACGTGGGAAGTTTTACCCATTTTCACGCGAGTCGAAACAAAACCTTCGGTTCTGCCGCTGAGCTGGAAACTGGCAGCCAGTGGTGTGTTGTTGCCTGGCAACAAGATGCTGATGGTTTCAGTTCCGGCAATTTTGCTGGTGATACTGATAGGAACCACGGCGCCATTTTCTGCGATGTCAGGAGCTTTAACTTCGATGTCGTTACTTTCAATCATGTCGGAGCTGCCGATGGCAGTATTAACATCGGTTGCATCAAATGCAGCTTTGGGCCATGCAGCCATGGCATTACGTGGAGCCAGTATGCCTGCGCCGATACCGGCTACAACAGCACCTGTTATGGCGCTGGATTTCAAAAATTTTCTGCGAGTAGTATTCATTAGCTTTATACCCTGGATAAATTATTAGAGTGAGTAAACGTATTCAACAACCTTATCGACTTCACTATTGCTGAGAATGCCATGAGCACCCATAGGCGGCATGATAGTGGCCGGGTTGTTGATGCGAGAATCATAGATTTGTGCACGCAGCACGGCTTTGTCGGGGAAGCGCTCTTTCATGCCAATAAGCTCTGGACCGATATTGCCTGGTAATGCGCCGTTATCCATCTTGTGACAGGAAAGACAATTGCCTTTAGTGCGATTGGTTGCGATTTCCTTGCCTTCTTTAATGGCTGCTTGATCAGCATGGCTGATGGCAGGAATTGCTACTGTCATACTGCCCAGTAGTGCAGCGACAGATGCCGTTGTTGAAATGAACTTTGCGGTATGCCGCATAGGTTGCTCCTCTCATGTTTCATTAGGATGTTTACGCTATGGACACCTAAGTGCCCGGATTATTGCGAAAGCTACCAGCTCCAGTCTCAGAAGCCTAGTCCTTTTCAAATGGGGGTGCTGCGATGGTGAATACCAGATTATATTGTTCTTATTGAACTGGTGTGAGTAGCATACCGAATAGTATTTATATGGCAAGAAAAAAAATGCAATTAATTAAAACAACATGGCGGTATTAGCATTAGCTAATTTATTTTTTCACGTTTTAACTGTTCCAGCAGCGTCCCTTTTCTGCTTTCCAAACGTTGGTATGCAGCCGTATCAAGATCTGGCTGCTTCAATGCGTTGTCTATTTGTTGTGCAGCCAGTTTAAGGTGGCCTTCCTGTTCATATTGGTAGCTGGTTGCCTCAAGTGCGGCGCCGATTTGACCTTTGCTGTAATAAGTTTGAGCGAGGGTTTCGTAGATCACCGGGTGTTTTTGATATTG
This sequence comes from Gammaproteobacteria bacterium, assembly GCA_016191795.1. Classification (GTDB taxonomy): domain Bacteria; phylum Pseudomonadota; class Gammaproteobacteria; order SZUA-229; family SZUA-229; genus JACPVK01. Next base: position 7,034 of record JACPVK010000264.1, on the reverse strand, counting down.
TAATATGCGTTTTAATAGCAGCAGCGATCTGTCGTAGTTACCTTGTGAATTGAGCAATAATGCATACTCGATGACCACCGGTAAATAGTTTGGCAGGGTTTGATTGAGAGTGTCCAGCGTATCCAGTGCCAGCTGATCCTGATGGTTGTGTTCATACGCTTTGGCCAGTGCCAGTTTAAACCAGGGGTGATCATTACGCTGTATAAGTTTTTTAAGTAATACTACTGCTTGCTGGTGATTATCGTGTGCCATCAGTGCAATCGCCATCGCATATTGGTCACTGATACTCATCTGTTCTTTGTCTATCGACTTAAAGCGCGCTATTAAATCGGTCACGGAAGGCGCCGTTACAACCATAATTCTGGCTTTTGTGAGTTGAAAATTCAGGCTGTCTTTCGGCAGTGAGTGATCATTCTCCTGAATTCGATGCTTGGATTCCGCTATGCGGGTAGAGCTCAGTGGATGCGTGCGTAAATATTCGATTTGTGCCAGTTCATTGCTGGATTCGGATTTCGCCAGCAGGGTTTCAAAAAAATTGGTCATGCCATCGGGGCTGATGTTGGCGTTGCGTAATACGCTGATGGCGATACGATCTGCCTCATATTCATTCTGCCTGGTGAAGTTTATTTGTGATTGCATCATGCCGGCAGCACTACCATAAATAATGGCGGCTCCCGCTGCCGGGTTTTGAGCCGATACCAGAATGCCGGCAAGAATCGCTGCGAAACCCACACCTGGTGAGGTACTGGATTCTGTCATGGCACGGGCAAGGTGGCGTTGTGTTACATGGGAAATCTCATGTGCCAGAACACCCGCCAGCTCACTTTCGTTTTGTGCGGACAGAATAAGGCCGGTATGTATTCCGATATAGGCGTCAGGTCCGGCAAAGGCGTTGATGCTGGGAATCTTTAATATAAAAAAATGAAATTGTTTATTGGACTCGCCGGTTTGTGATACCAGTTTCTGGCCCAGCGTTGTCAGATAATCATTCACAACCAGGTCTTCTACAAATGGAATGTTGGAGCGTAGTGTTTGATAGAACTGTTTGCCCATCAAATATTCTTCAAACGGGCTCAGCTCTTTTTTGGTTGGATCACCCAGTTCCGGGAGTTCGGCGTGGCTGACGCTTACTAAAAATAGAAGCAGGCATAATGCCAGTCTCATTTTATTGCTATGCAGCTTTTTGTGCATGTGTAACCTGTTGTCAGTATCCAGTTGTTTCTATTATGCAGGGCAATAAAAAAGGCTGCACTCGGTGCAGCCTTTTTTTGCTTAAGAGCAGTGTCGCTGTTAGATAAACAGGGACTGAGTAGCGTTTGAGGACTCTTCGAAGTAAGTGGCTGCACCTACATACTCAACGCCATCGATGAACTGATTATGGTTATAGCCAAAAAGTTCAACAGTCATCTGGCAGGCGAGGAATTTAACTTCCGCTTCCTGGCACAGTGAGCGCAGTTCATCGATAGAGGCAACGCCACAATTAGCGATGGTTTTCTTCATCAACACAGTGGCAATGCTGTCCATGAAGGGTACATTCCACAGGACGTTAGGGATTTTGGGTCCAAAATCAATGCTACGCAGCCATTTGGGGCCCATAGGCATTTTCATCGGCATGGAAGGATTGCCGGTAGGGGTTACTTTCAGCGGGCTGGTATCTTTGAGCAACAGGTTCAGACCGTAGAAGGTAAAGAATACAGATACTTCCATCCCCAGGGCTGCAGCCGTGCTGGCCAGAATATAGGGAGGGTAGGCCCAGTCCAGCGTGCCCTTGGTTGCGATGATGGTCAGTTTACGGTGGTCGCTCATTTAATTCTCCTCACGTTGATGTAATGTGCAGTGGTTCAGGTATTGGCCCGTCTGGCTGCGAATTCAGGGTGATTCTTGAAAATGTCAGTCACTTGTATGATTTTTCATCGTACAAAATACCTTCGATCAAGAATGAAAGGCAAGCACCTGATTGAATTTTTTTTGATCCAGTTGACAGACGGGAACATGAATTTGTGCTGGTATTTTGATCAATTGTGCTAACTAACTGATTTTTAGGAACTAAATGACGGCCCTGAGAATTAGAATATCTCTATATAATCGTTAATATATTCACAGATTTGTATATGCCAACGTTTTACTTGAAATGCCATTCCGCTACTATTTGCGATTCGATCAAACTACCCCCAACAGGTGCCCGGTGTATTCAATCAAGGAACTCGATGTCCAAACCCTGAAATCCTATCTCGACGACAAGCGAAAAATCCGCTTGCTGGACGTGCGCAGCATGGAAGAAATGGCCACAGGTATGTTACCTAATGCTGAAAAATTACCCTTGCATACTTTGCCGCTGCGGCTAAACGAGCTCAATCGCGAAGATGTTTGTGTGCTGTATTGTCGCAGTGGTGCGCGTTCGGCACAGGGTGTTGGTTTTTTAATGGCTCAGGGTTTTGATGAAGTCTATAACTTGCGTGGTGGCATCATGGCCTGGGTGCGTATGGGTTTGCCTCTCTAACCAGGTCTTGATCTAGATTATCCAGCTTTACAATATATTAATTGTTTCATTGCGTATTACCTGTTCCTGTTCTACATATTGTCCAATGCTCCACATGCTTGTGCTGTCTGCCAAACGCTCCCGCCTTTGAGAGTGTTTGCCACGAAGGGCAAGCATGCATCAGTAAGGAGCACATACAACAATAACGCGCGCGCGCAAACTCCATTTCGAGGGTCACATCATGTCTAGTGGGTTCAACAAAACTTTAATTGCTGCATCTATCTCAAGTGTACTGGCAGCACCTGCCGTATACGCAACCAATGGTATGAATATTGAAGGTTATGGCCCTATCGCTGCCGGTATGGGTGGCGCCTCCATGGCTTATGAAAATGGCTCTGCTGCCACGATGAACAATCCGGCAACTTTGGGGCTGATGACTGATGGTCAGAGTCGACTGGAAGTGGCACTGGGTTTTCTGGGGCCGGATGTCACAGCTATAGCGGGTCCGATGGAAGCAAAATCAGGTGGTGACGCCTATTACATGCCGGCAGTGGGCTGGACCAAGAAAGAAGGCAAGCTGAGTTATGGTGTGGGCATGTTTGCTCAGGGTGGTATGGGTACGGAGTATGAAGCCAACTCATTCCTGGCAGCCGGTACCGGTGAAGCGGTGCGTTCCGAAGTGGGTGTGGGCCGATTGCTGGCGCCGATTGCTTATAACGTGAATGACACACTCACGATTGGTGGTACGGTTGATTTTGTGTGGGCGGGTATGGATTTGAAAATGGCAATGACCGGATCGGATTTCATGATGTTTGTACCTGCATTTGGCGGTGGTGGACCTACATATCCTGGGATAGCCTCTGGCACCATGGTAGATGGATTAGCTGCTGCTGTTGGAGGTGGTCAGATCACAGGTGTTAATTGGGTGCGCTTCGATTTTTCTAATACTAATGATTTTACTGGTGAGGCAACCTCTACAGGCTATGGCGGAAAGATTGGTTTTGTAGCAAAAGAAGGTAAATTAACTATAGGTGGTACTTATCATTTCAAAACAAGTCTTGCTGATATGGAAGCAAATGGTGCTACCTTGTCAATGAATGTGAATGGCCCTATGGTTGGTGGTGGCCCCGCTACTGTACCCATTACAGGTACTGTCAAAGTTGTCGATTTTCAATGGCCCGCAACTTTAGGGGTGGGCTTGTCATATCAGGCGACTGACAAAGTGATGGTGGCTGTTGATGTGAAGCAAATCATGTGGTCAGATGTCATGGATTCTTTCCGCATGTCATTTACTGCTGATAATGTAGTTTCCAATGGTTCGTTTGCGGGTGCGTCGATGGATCTGGAAATGTACCAGAACTGGAAAGACCAGACGGCCATTCAATTCGGTGCGGCCTACAAAATGGATGACGCTTTAACGCTGCGCGCAGGTATGAATGTTGCGAATAACCCAGTACCGGATGCTTACATGAATCCATTGTTCCCGGCGATTGAAGAGAATCATGTAACGGCGGGTGTTGGTTACAAGATTGGCGACAATCAGGGTGTTGATTTTGCCTTGATGCATGCACTCGACGTGACACAGGATGGTGGTTCAGGCGTAACTGTCACGCATAGTCAGCTTAGCTGGCAGTTAATGTACACCATGAACTTCTGATTTCCTCAGGTGTGTTGACGGAAAAGGCCGCGTTGTACGCGGCCTTTTTTTATGGCTGAAATTATCCAGACTGTATTCACTGTAATAATTATTTCACTAACTCAATGATTCGAAATATCTATTAGCAAACAGTAATATTATGTTTAATAAATGGTGTTTATACATCGGCAAAAATAAAATTGTCTTGCGTTGACAATCACCAGACGGGGGGGTTAGTTTCTACCCGCGCGGCAAACGTCGTTCATTTCTAAAAATTTCGATACGGAGCACAAAATGAGAATCAAATCAGCCTACTCTTATGCATTTGCATTAGCGGTCGGCCTGGCTGCCATGGCAGCACAGGCTGAAGACAGTTATTTACCCTTTGCACTAGCCTCAAACCAGGCCGGTAAAATTGCCGACAAGCTGGAACCTACCAAAACAGCATTAACGGCGAATGGTTTTACGATTGCTGGTGAATATGCACCTTTTGATGGCGCATATATCGTTGTTGTGACTAACGACGAACTGAAAAAAGCAGCTGCCAGCCACGATCGTGGCGGTTATGTTGCAGCGCAGCGTGTATCGCTCACAGAGCTGGGCGGTAAGGTGCAGGTTTCGTACACCAATCCTTTCTACATGGCCAAGGCCTATCATGTTGATTCCAAACTGCCACAGACAGCAGCTGCCCTGAAAGCCGCTCTGGGCCACGTTCAGGATTTTGGTCCTGCCAAGGGTTTGTCAGAGAAAGGTCTGGCTAAATATCACTATACCTTCGGTATGGAGTATTTCGATGAACCGCTGGAACTGGCTACTAAATCCAGCCACGAGCAAGCCGTTGCAACAGTTGAGAAGAACCTCAATGCGAAAATGGGTGGCGCTTCACAGGTATATCGCATCGATATCCCTGGCACATCACAGACCCTGTTTGGTGTAGGTATGAAAGCCCCTAACGAAGGCAAGAAATATCAGGATGACAAGTTCATCATGAGCGAAATTGATTTCAAGCCACTGCGTTCAACTGCGCATCTGCCCTACGAAATCCTGGTCAAGGACAAGGATATCGAAGCACTGCATGCACGTTTCCGTATTGCGATCAACTTCCCTGATCTGAGTATGATGGGTGATAACAGCTTTATGAATATCATGCCAACTCCGGATGCCATCAAGGAATTGCTGACCAAGGTTGCCGGTGGCAAGGCTAGCAGCGACTTTTAATGATTGATTACATCGCGCTGCTGACGGCGCGGTAATTTGAGTTATACACAAAACCCCGGCATAGCCGGGGTTTTTGTTGGTTTGGCATAAACATCGTTCTGTCATTACATTTTCTACTTTACGTCCCTGTCATCCGCTTATTTTTTGCGCTAAACTGCACGGCTTGCTGCTCTGATAGCATGCAAAAAGTCTATGATTTTCAAGGTATTTTAAGGTCTACGGAGACTTCTACAGTGGAATTAACTGGTGCGGATATAGTCGTTCAATGCCTGATTGAAGAAGGTGTTGAGCACGTTTTTGGTTACCCCGGTGGTGCGGTGCTGCATATTTATGATGCACTGTTCAAGCAGGACAAGGTACAGCACATTCTGGTGCGTCATGAACAGGCCGCGACTCATGCGGCGGATGGCTATGCGCGCAGTACAGGCAAAACCGGTGTGGTGCTGGTCACTTCTGGTCCGGGTGCAACCAATGCCGTTACCGGTATTGCGACCGCCTACATGGATTCAATCCCTATGGTGGTGCTGACCGGCCAGGTGCCTCGCCCGTTAATTGGGAATGACGCCTTTCAGGAAGTGGACTGCGTAGGGATCACACGTCCTATCGTTAAGCACAATTTCCTGGTGGAAGACGTCAAGGATCTGGCCATCATTATGAAGAAAGCATTCTATCTGGCCTCAACCGGTCGTCCCGGTCCGGTGGTTGTCGATATACCGAAGGATGTTACAGCGCATCGCACCGAGTTTTCGTATCCGCGTGAAATCAAAATGCGTTCCTACAACCCGACGGTGAAGGGGCATATCGGCCAGGTTAAGAAAGCCCTTGAGCTGATTTACACAGCCAAACGGCCCATGATTTACACCGGTGGCGGTGTGATTCTGAGCAACGCCTCGGACGAACTAACCCAGTTCGCGCGCAAACTGGGTGCGCCCATTACCAACACCCTGATGGGTCTGGGTGCCTACCCGGCGAGTGACAAACAATTTGTCGGCATGCTGGGTATGCATGGCACTTACGAAGCCAATATGTCGATGCATCATTGCGATGTATTGATTGCCATTGGTGCGCGATTCGACGATCGCGTAACCGGTAATCTGGAAAAATTTTGCCCGGATGCACGCATCGTTCACATCGATATCGACCCGGCTTCCATTTCCAAAAATGTTAAGGTCGATGTGCCTATTGTCGGCGATGTGAAACAGGTGATGACAGATTTAAATCGTCTGATGAAAGATGACGAGCGCCATATCGAATCGGGTTTGTTAAATGCCTGGTGGAAACAGATCAATGAATGGCGTGCCCAGGATTGTTTGAAGTACGACCGCAACAATGGCGCCATCAAACCGCAATATGTCATACAGATGTTGCATGAAGTGACCAAAGGCGATGCATTTGTTACCTCTGATGTGGGTCAACATCAAATGTTTGCAGCGCAATTTTATCCATTCGATAAACCACGTCGCTGGATTAACTCTGGTGGACTGGGCACCATGGGATTTGGTTTGCCAGCTGCCATGGGTGTGCAGTTGGCGCATCCCGATGCCATGGTTGCCTGTGTGACGGGTGAAGGCAGTATCCAGATGTGTATCCAGGAGCTGGCGACCTGCAAACAGTTTGGTATGCCGGTAAAAATCGTTAATCTGAATAATGGTTATCTGGGTATGGTGCGGCAGTGGCAGGAATTCTTTTACGAAAAACGTT
>JACPVK010000279.1 GCA_016191795.1 Gammaproteobacteria bacterium | reverse complement strand
TGCCGGTATAAATTGGACCGGCAGGTAAAAAAGGTATGTCGAGGCCACTCCCTATGCCATTGATGAGTACCCTGCGCTGATTGTAGTCAGCCAGGTTTTGCAGGCTGGTTCTTCGACAGGCTTCAGTGGGACCGGCAACAATCATGTCGTAGATTGGTGCCAGCAAGGTGTAGCTCAGTCGTAGCATGGACTAATGCAGAATCTTGGGTACCAGAAGATAGAACTCGGGAATTTCGGCATCAAACTTTACCCCGTCATCTGCCATCATTTGATAGGTGCCCGTCATGCTGCCAACCGGTGTCTTCATCATGGTCCCGCTGGTGTACTGAAAACCTTCACCGGGTTTCAGGTGTGGTTGTTCACCCACTACGCCATCGCCACGTACTTCCTGGGTGCCGCCATTGGCGTCGGTAATCACCCAGTGCCTGGTCAATAATCTGGCAGGTACTGCGCCCTCGTTGACGATGGTTACGGTATAGGAAAAAACATAGCTGTGTTTGTCAGGTTGTGACTGATCCGGGATGTAGGCAGGCACAACATTGACACTGATTTTGTAATTATTCGCATTCATGCAGATTTACTCCGAGTCGCATTTTTCCCAAGCTTACCAGAAAATTCAGGACGATTTCCCAGTCAACTTTCGTTGTTTTCGGTGAGTTTGGCATGTAGCAGGTTGGCCAGGGCCGCATATTGATCCAGCCTCAGTTCCTGGGCACGCTGGCCCGGGTTTATGCCGGCGGCTTCTATCATGGCGTCGCCACACAGATCTTTAAGGGTGTTATGCAGGGTTTTACGGCGCTGTGAAAAAGCCTGTTTGACAAGATCTGCGAAGGTTTGCTGGTTGCTGAGCTCGAACAGGGGAGTGGTGCGTGGTTGCAGTCGCACAATGGCGGATTCAACCTTGGGCTGAGGGCTAAAAGCCTGTGGGGGCACTAAAAACAGCGGTGTAATGGCAAAGTGCAGCTGCGCCATAATGGTCAGCCGCCCATAATCGGCATTATTGGGATGCGCTGCCAGCCGTTCCACGACTTCTTTTTGCAGCATGAAGTGCATATCGCGAATCAGGGCGGCATGCTCGACCAGATGAAAAATAATCGGCGTTGATATGTTGTAGGGCAGGTTGCCAACAATGCGCAGGCTGCGATCACTGGCCAGTTCGCCAAAGTTAAACGCCAGTACATCGCATTGATGAACGCGCAATTTCCCTAAATGACCGCAGTTATGGCTGAGTTTGGGGATGATGTCGCGATCGAGTTCAATAACATCGAGCTCGCCGGCATGTTGCAGCAAGGGACAGGTCAGCGCGCCCAGTCCGGGTCCGATTTCGACCAGTTTTTCGCCAGGCACAGGATTTATGCCCCGCACAATGCGTTCAATGATGCCGCGATCCGTCAGAAAATTCTGGCCAAAACGCTTGCGTGCCTGATGTTGTTGTTTCATGTGCTGGACTTCAGGGCGAGTTCAATGGCCAGATCAACGGCGACGCGTAAACTGCCGGCATCCGCCTTGCCAGTGCCCGCTAAATCGAGTGCCGTGCCGTGATCAACTGAAGTACGAATGACAGGCAAGCCAAGCGTGATATTAATGGCTTTGCCAAAACTGCTGTATTTCAAAACCGGTAAACCCTGATCGTGATACATGGCCAGCACTGCATCAGCCTGATCAAGATATTTTGCTGTGAACAATGTATCTGCCGGTAACGGACCGGTGAGCTGAATATGTTCATCACGCAATCGATTAAGAGTCGGTTCAATAATATCGATTTCCTCACGTCCCAGATGACCATCTTCCCCGGCATGTGGATTGAGTCCACACACCAGAATTCTTGGTTTAGAAATACCGAATTTATTTTGCAGATCGGAATTTAAAATGCGAATCACCTGTTCCAGTAATGCGGGTGTTATGGCGGCGCTAATTTGCGAGATTGGCAAATGCGTGGTAGCCAGGGCAACGCGCAAAGGCTGTCCGTGAGAAGGTTCACTGGCGAGCATCATGACCGGTGTGCCACCGGTTCGTGCCGCGAGATACTCGGTATGGCCGGTAAAAGCATTGCCAGCTTCATTAATAATGCCTTTATGCACCGGGCCGGTTACCATCGCATGTGCCTGTTCCTGTTGAATAAGCGAAACGGCCACATCAAGACACTGCAATACATAGGCCGCGTTGGCTTTATCAAGTTTGCCTGGGGTAACCGGCTTTTTTAGCGTAACAGGAAAAACCGCCAGGTTACCTGGCTGGTGTACCGGCGTTAAGCTTGCGTCATCTACGGTATGTATATTTATTTCTTTATGCAGCAGGGCGGCTCGGCTGTGCAACAGAAATGGGTCAGCAATGCATAAGACACGCGCATTAATATGTTGTTCCGCCAGGGCTAGAACTATGTCCGGTCCTATCCCTGCGGGTTCGCCTGGAGTAATAAGAATGATGGGTGGCATCTATTTAGTGGTTAACAGTTGTCGGAAGTAATCACAAAAAATTCTTGGCGCGTCGCAACAAAAAGCGCTCATGAGATATCAGCAAATCATTTACAAAAATTTGCGTATAAAAAATATTTTCTCATTCTGTACATGGCGCTTATTTGTCTGCTTGATCACGATATTCAACATAGGCTTCATCACGAATACGCCGTAGCCAGAGTTGCAGTTCTTCGTCGGCTTTGCGTTCGCGCAAGGACTGGTCGGCTCTGTCGCGTTGTTGCTGTTCGGTATTATCCTGCTGGCGCCGTTCGAGCACCTGCAGGATGTGCCAGCCAAATGGACTGCGAAATGGTTCGGAAATTTGTCCCTCTTTGAGGCTGTTCATAACCTTTTCAAATTGGGGAACAAATTGTCCGCTGCCTGCCCAGCCCAGGTCGCCACCGTTATTTTTTGAACCCGGATCCTGAGAAAACTCAGCAGCGAGTGTGGCGAAGTCTTCACCTTTATCGAGACGGTGCTTGATTGATTGCAGGGTCTTCATAATCTGTTCATCTGTGGTCACCATGTCACTGCGCAATAAAATATGACGCGCGTGAGTTTGATCAATAACCACTTTTTCATTTTGTTTTTCGATGAGTTGAATCAGATGAAATCCACTGGCGCTGCGTAATGGGGAGCTGACTTCGCCTTTCTTGAGGTTTTTTGCCGCTTCAATAAACAGGGGCGGCAGTTCAGCAGCGGATCGCCATCCGAGATCGCCGCCATCGAGTGCTTGTTGTCCCTGTGAGAAACGTAGTGCTACATCACGAAATGACTCCCCGGATTGCAAATGGGCCAGTGCCTTACCGGCCTGGTCGAAGGCTGCACGGATATCTTCGGGTGTGGCGTTTTCAGGTGTCGCAATCAGAATGTGGGCGAGATGATATTTTTCATTGCTGTTAGTTTGTTTCTGCTGCTCAAGAAATTGATTTATTTCCTGGTCAGAGATTTGAATGCGCTCATAAACCATGCGTTTTTGCACTTCGCGAATCATCAGATCCCGGCGGGTTTGTTCCCGAAATGTTTCGTAGCTAACACCTTGTTGTTGCAGGATGTTACGCATGTTTTCCAGCGTGGTTTTATTGCTGCGAGCCATATTTTCCAGTACGCGGTTGAGGCCAAGGTCATCAATATGGATACCCTGCAGCTTTGCCAGTTGCATCTGTATTTCATCTACAATCATGCGTTCGAGTACCTGACGGCGCAGGATTTCTTCGTCTGGTAACGATACCTTGTTATCGGCCATTTGACGTTTGAAGTCGCTCATGCGTGCATCAAGTTCGTGACGGGTTAGAATGCTGTCATTAATAACCGCAACAATACTGTCCAGTTTTTGCGGTGCGGCCAGTGCCAGAGAAGAGACCAGGCAGGCAAGCCCCAGTAACAG
>JACPVK010000278.1 GCA_016191795.1 Gammaproteobacteria bacterium | reverse complement strand
TGATGAAGGCCCGCCATGCACATCCGTGCGCATGGCGTTCGCAGCAGTGCTGCTCACCCATGTGCATCACGTAACGTTTTTAGGTATTTGATATGGCGGGGTGATATTTCTTGAGTATTTATATCAAGTTTGATCAATAATGTTCCTTCGCGGCCTTTGCGCCTTAGCGTCAATCTTTTATCCAGGTAACGAATGTTTTACCAGCGTTTAGCGCACATCTTGCAACTCAGTGATCCAGCGCAGAAATGCCAGCAGACGCAACAGTTGTACGCCGACTGGCAGCAACAACCCGCCATTCTCGATGCGTATGATTTGCCACTGCCGATAGGCGAGGCCGGCCGTCCCGATAAACCGGAGCTGGTGCCGCCGCGCGAGGTGCCATCACGCGGTATGGGCAGTGAGCTGGGCCGGATTATTCTGGCGCATGCCATTGCGCACATTGAATTTAACGCCATTAACCTGGCACTGGATGCGGCCTACCGTTTTCGCAACATGCCGGCGGATTATTACGGGGACTGGTTAAAGGTCGCCGCAGAAGAGGCTTATCACTTTAGTTTGTTACGCGATTATTTACAGCAGCGCGGCCACGATTATGGTGATTTTCCTGCACACCAGAGTTTGTGGGAAATGGCGCAAAGAACCGCCCACGATGTGATGGTGCGCATGGCGCTGGTGCCGCGCGTGATGGAAGCGCGTGGCCTGGATGTCACGCCCGGCATCATCAAAAAACTGCAACAGGTAAAAGACCAGGCACTGGTTGCGCATCTGGAAATAATTCATCGCGATGAAATTGGTCATGTGGCCATAGGCAGTAAATGGTTTCGTTATGTGTGTAACCAGCGCCAGATGGATGCACGCGTCACTTTTCGCCAGCTGGTAGATGATTATATGAAAGGATCGCTCAAGGGGCCGTTTGATGAAGTCGTGCGCACGCAGGCCGGGTTCAGTGAAGAAGAGCTGGCCGATTTACGGGCCATGGAATTGTAATCAGGCATGCAACCCGAGCGGCACCGATCTCGACTGTAGGAGCGGGCCATGCCCGCGACTTTTTAATCAAAAGTAGAAGGCCGCAAATAAACGCAAATGTACGCAAATAAAAGATAAAGCCTTTGTTTTATTAGCGTTTATTTGCGGACCCATTCTTTCATGGTTTTGTCGCGGGCATGGCCCGCTCCCACAATTATTTCTATGTCTAACAGCCTGTTGAAAAACTCAAAATCAAAAGATTTCACGCGAAGGCGCGAAGTCGCAAAGAAAGCTCGATGCAGAGTAAAAACCAAAACGCGACGCAACAGGTGTGCGTTCAAGCTCGACTGCTGTCATACCTTTACCCTCCTGCCTGACTTCTTATCCTTCGCGTCTTCGCGCCTTCGCGTGCGATCTTTTCTATCCCGTTTGGGTGCTTTTCAATAAGCTGCTAATACGCCCCACATTTCCAGGTGCTTCCGCGACGATACCTTACATTTTAATCATCTGATTTGACCTGTTTAGATAGGCTGACACGGGCCTGTCATCCTGCTTTGATATGGGTATTGCTGCGCCGCTCGTCGGCGACATTCGGCACCAGGATAAACGGTAGCCAGGGTCCCGGCACTATTCGTTTGTTCCTTGCGCGAAATCATGATCAACCGGTGGTGAATCTGCTAATTTTCTAATCAAGGAACAGGCAATCTTATCTAACAAAAAAGACAGGTTTGCTACATGGTGTTCAGGCGAGAGTAACAGTGTTGTTAAGAATAATGGCATTAGTAAACCTAGCAAGAGGAGATCTACCATGAAAGTAAGTGAACTGATGACGCCCCGAGTGGAGTCCATTGAGCCGACAACGACTCTACGTACTGCCGCTCGAAAAATGAAGGAATTAGGGGTTGGGGCACTGCCTATAGTCGAAAATGGAAAGGTGCTCGGTATTATTACTGACCGTGATCTGGCCTGTTTTGCGATAGCCATGGGGCGTGATCTGAACTCAGAACATGTATCCCGTGTGATGACCAAAGAAGTTGTCAGCTGCAAGGCCGGTCAGGATATAACTGAAGCTGCCAAATTGATGCAGGCCAAAAAAATTCGCCGCTTGCTGGTGTTGAACGATGATAACAGTCTGGCCGGATTTTTCTCGGTAGACGATCTGGTTCGTGGTTCCCATGACCTGGCTGGCGCCGTACTCGAAGCCGCCGCACCGGTTCACTAAAAAGGAGAACTTTCATGAAAGTCAAAGAAATTATGAAATCACCGGTCGAAACCATATCACCGACTGAGAACACCAAAGAAGCCGCGCTAAGAATGCATGACAAACATATTGGCTCCTTGCCTGTGGTGGACAATGGTCAGCTGGTGGGTATTATTACCGATCGTGATATTTGTGTTCGTGTCACCGCAACCGGCCGTGATGCCGTCTCTACCAGCGTTAAGGAAGTGATGGGCAAATCGGTTGAAACCTGTATGGCCGATCAGGATGTGAATGATGCAGCCAAAGCCATGATCGATCACCATATCCGCCGCATCGTGGTGGTGGATAGTAAAAAAGCCATAGTCGGTTTTTTATCCGTGGATGATCTGGCCAAAACCTCGCATGAGCTGGCCAGCAAGGTGCTTGAGGCAACTATTCCCATACACTGAATCATCGTTAATTAGTCAGCTGTCCCGGGCATGCAGTGGTCGTGGTCGGTGACGGTAAAGATGCAGATTATTTATTAACTTTTTAGGGGAATTCATCGTGGAATACAGTAGTGATTCGTCAATAACATGGGGCTCCTTTGAGCAAAGAGAACAGCACCGACTCTCGCTGTTTGCGCAAACCTGGTCACAGTGTGTGCCCAAAGTGTTTGAAGATGTTCCCCGTTATTACCGGCCTGGCAATATTGTTGCCAGTCTGGGTTTATGGGAACTATGGGTTTGGCAGTTTGTGAGAACCGTAGACTTGCAGCCACAATACAAAGTGCTGGATGTCTGCGCCGGTACCAATTCAGTCGGCATTCGGCTGCTTAAAAAACAGCCAGATATTTCAGTTACCGCTGTTGATCGCAGTAAAGAAATGCAGGAGCACGGTGCGAAAGATGCGGCCAAAGCCGGCTTGCATATCGACAGTGTCATCCATGATGTGACCACCTTGCCATTTCCGGATAATTCGTTTGATGTCATTACCTTGCAGGCGGCGTCACGTCATTTGCAACTGGATAAAGTATTACCGGAAATTCATCGTGTTCTGAAACCGGGTGGCTGGTTTTATCATTGCGATATGCTCAAGCCTACCAATCGTTTTCTGGAATGGTTTTATTTGCGCTACTTGCGGGTATCACTGGCATTGACTGCGCTGATCTTTGGTTCATCAGAAGCTTCACGCAGCTGCGGTGGTTATTTTGTGGAAGCGATTCATCATTTTTATACGCCGGAAGAGCTGTCCAGTATCCTCAAGCTGATTGGTTTCAAACAGGTAGAAGGCAAGAAGAGTATCTGGGGCGGGATGGTTGGCTTTCATCGCGCACAAAAACCGGAATAAATTTCAGCGTAATGTAGTTGTAGGAGCGGGCCATGCCCGCGACATGGTTAGAAAAAGAAAGAATGAGTCCGCAAATGAACGCTAATAAACGCGAATAAAAGAAAAATATTATGTTTTTATTTGCGTGATGCACAAGGATGTGCGAATGCCGCAGGCGCAAGAGCGGCGCATTTGCGTTTTCTGTTTCTTTTAACGTTAGTCGCGGGCATGTTCCCGCCAGAAGCATGCGGGAATGACGGCTCCTACAGGCTTAAGCAAGCGCCATTCGGGCCTGTCCGGTATGACGCAATGCGGAGTCTGTTCAGTTCATTGTTAGCCTAATCACCATTCGCTGCGTTGCAGTAACCATCCCTGTCACGCTGTTTCTGCTGTTTTTTGCCACAGCTCAATCCCGTCTTCGTGGAAAATTCGTTTGTTATGTCCCTGAGCTGTAATGGGTGCTTCGGCACTTGTTGATTAATTCCGGCTGACTATTCTGCTGCACAAAGGGCAATATGGGAATGTGTGGTGATTATTTAAACATTTCAGTGCTCTTCAATAAAAAATATAAATGTTGAAGATTTTTACACTACTTAATTTCATTCCTGATCAGTTATTAATTATTATAGATAAATCAGTTGCTTAATAATGTGGCATGTATACTGCTTTAATTAGTGTCGGATCTGTATAACTAATATTTGTGTAAAGGAAGCTGACAAAATGAAATATCTAAACATAATCTTGGCTATTTTCGCTCTTGTATTAACCGGCAGTATTAAAGCGGCGCCGATTGCTTCATTGGAAATCACCGGCGGCAATTTTTCAATGGCAGGTGCCGTGGGAGTGATACATCCGGGGGCCTACGCCAATATGACGGTGGGTGGTTATGATGGTGTTATATCACCATCTCCAGCTCACACAGAATACGATTATACTCCATACAGTATTGCCACGTTCGAGTTTGGTTATTTTGGGCCTGTAAGTATTATTACTGCTCCAACTGACGGGGTGAACAGTGGTTTTGCGCCACTTTCAGGTGATATTACCAACAATACACTGACACTGGATTTAAGTTCATGGAGTATGCTGTGGTGCTGCCAACTTTTTAATTTGGGCAGTTCCAGTGATCTCGTCGCTGGCTCTCGTTGTGTGACCGATACTTCTTTTACCAATTGTTCAACACCCATTATCACGACTTATGATACCGCTACAGGTGAATTTACTGCCGCCTGGAAGGCTGTTGTTACCTATGGTGCATTCAGGGGTCAACTCGCTTCCTGGTCTATCACGGGTAATGTTTCGGCAGTACCGGTACCGGCTGCGTTGTGGTTGATGGGTTCTGGTTTGATTGCATTGGCAGGTTTGGCATCGCGAAGAAATAAAATTTAAATAATGCAAATAGTATGGTGCAGTCAATTTAAAGGATGTAAAAAATGAAAAAACTATATCTACTAACAGCACTAATATTTTTGGCCTGCACTGCGAAGGCTGTCCCGATCACAGAGTTAACGCTGACCGGCGGCAGCTTTACAATGAATGATGTTATAGGTCCTTACAGTCTTACTCCGGGCGCTTTTGCAACCATGTCTGTTGACGGATCATATGATGGTTCTACGATAGTGTTTCCTCCCGGGCCTTTCGGTCCCAGAATGGCGGATTACTTGCCGACCAGCATTGCTGCTTTCGAATTTAGTTTCTTTGGTCCTTTTGCGGTTTACACAACAGGTACTGATTTTCTTGATCCGGCCATAACGAATCCTGGTGTTACCGGTGATTTGGATGGAACAACTTTAACTCTTGATCTTCGTTCCTGGACCATTTTTTGGGATGAATCTTCCTTTAATCAGGGTTCTGCAAATGTTATTGGCACTGTTGATGCGGATGGTAATTTCACCGCATCATGGGAAGCGCCAATTCTAAGTGGCGCTTTTGCGCCGGGCGTTGGATTTTGGACGATAACAGGTCATGTCACGGCTGTGCCGGTACCGGCCGCGTTGTGGTTGTTTGGTTTTGGCTTGGCTGCTTTAATGAGTGTGCGTATACGCAAAAAAGTGTAAGTATGTGGTAATTCTTTACACGTTCTTATACAAATGTTTGATTGAAAAATACCGAGACGGAAACTTAACAATGATTTACCTGAAAATTGCCTCAATCTTTTTTGTTCTTGTTTTAACCGGCAGTATCAACGCAGCGCCGATTACGTCACTACAAATTACTGGTGGCAGCTTTTTAATGGCAGGTGCTGGTGGTGCTATTACACCGGGTGCTTATGCCAACATGACGGTGGGTGGTTATGATGGCAGTTCACCTCTTAGTGGGTGTCCTTGTACGGCACCATCCAGTCAGGCGCTCTACAATATGATAGTAGTGGCGCTGCAAACGGTATAAGTTCTGGTTCATTTTTCGTGCTTGATGTGAATTATAACAATAGCGTTGATAATTACGAGAAGGTAGCGATATCGGGATTGTCCGGTATAAGGATTGGATATACTAGTGCACCCTTCGAAGTGGATACCTGGCGTTTTAGTAATATTGCGGGCAGCCATTACACACCGGTTATACCGATTACGGGAGACACTGAAGTCGGGTTGAATTTTAGTGGCTGGCGTGTTTTCTGGAACGACGCGGAGGTTCAGGATTTTCAGAATGAAGCCTGGCAGCCCACAAATTGCGATATCGTTTCAGGCTGCTCCGGCATGGTATTTCAATCTGAAGTTGCAAATTTTCAATGGAGTGGTGTTTATGGTGATACATACCAACTTTGGTATACGGAAAAGACAGGTACCTGGGATACTATAGGTTATCTTGTGTATCTGACCGGCACTGTAGAGGCCGTACCTGTACCAGCTTCGGTCTGGCTATTTATTTCTGGTTTGGCGGGTTTGATTGGAATTGCTAAGCGCAGGATCAGTACATAACATCGTAATGGAAAAAAACCACCGCATTATGCGGTGGTTTTTTTATATATCCGGTTACCACTCTGAGCGTTGTGGTAATAGTTTGTGTAGTTCCTGCTCCGTCAAATCCCGCCACTGACCAATTTTTAATCCACCAAGTTTGATATTTATAATACGTACCCGTTGCAAACGGTTCACGTCGTAACCAAATACTTCACACATGCGACGTATTTGTCTGTTTAATCCCTGGGTAAGAATAATTCTGAAGGTGTTTTTGTTAACACGTGTAACCTTGCAAGGTTTGGTTTTGGTTTCGAGTATGCGTACACCGTTCGCCATGCCGGTTAAAAATTCATCGGTGACGGGTTTGTTAACGGTGACGATGTATTCTTTTTCGTGATTGTTTTCGGAGCGCAAAATTTCGTTGACGATGTCGCCATTGCTGGTCAGCATGATTAAACCATCGGAGTCTTTATCCAGGCGGCCTATCGGGAATATGCGTTGAGGATGATTAATAAAGTCGATGATATTGCCCTTGATATGGCGTTCAGTGGTGCAGGTAATGCCAACCGGTTTGTTCAGGCACAGGTAAACATGTTTTTGCTGGCGGGCACTGATAATACGTTTATCGACGCGGACTTCATCGCCATCGTTAACCGGTGTACCAAGCTCGGCACGTTTGCCGTTGATGGTGACACGGCCGCTGCTGATGAGTTCATCGGCAGCACGGCGTGAACACATGCCGGTTTCACTGATGAATTTGTTAAGGCGCATGGCGGTTATTGAAACGTCAGCAATTTATAATTGTTAACGCTGTTGAATTCCAGATAACTGCCGTGAGTGTACCAGTCGCCCAGTACGATGCGTGTAGCCGGTTTTTTGTTGACAACCAGTTTATGAATATTTGGGCGATGGGTGTGGCCGTGAATCATCAGGCGAGTGTTATGTTTTATGAAAGCCTGTTCCACCGTCGTTGCATTCACATCCATAATTTCGGCAGACTTATTGCGTGTTTCTTCTGAACTTTTTTCGCGTAATGCCTTGGCCATGATGATGCGTTCGGCCAGTGGCTTGGCGAGAAAATCCTGTTGCCAGGCCGGGTTGCGCAAAAATGCGCGCATTTTTATGTAATCAACATCGTCGGTACACAAGGTATCGCCGTGCATCAGCAGTACCGGTTGTTTATCCAGAGTGACAATGCTCGGGTCGTCAAGCAGGGTGCAGCCAAGGCGTTTGCACAGTTGTTTTCCCATGAGAAAATCACGGTTGCCGTGCATTAAATAAATTGCTACACCCTGATCACTGATTTGTTTGATCTTGTTGAATGCAATGGCCAGGCCGCGTGCTTCGTCATCATCACCCAGCCAGTATTCAACCAGGTCGCCCAGTATGTAAAGAGATGTGGCATGCCGCGCCTGTTCATCCAGAAAACGTTCAAACAATTGAATAATGTCCGGACGTTCCGGCGCCAGATGCAAATCTGAAATGAACAGGGTGCGTGACATGATTGTGTTTTAAATAATTGGGTAGTAATTTATTCCACAACCGTGGCTTTGTTAACCACAACCGGGTCTACCGGCACATCGGCATGACCGTTTTTGTTACCGGTGCGTACGCCGGCAATGCTGTCGACGACATCCATGCCTTCCACCACCATGCCAAATACAGCATAACCCCAGCCTTGTGGCGTCTGTGCCGTGTGGTTGAGAAAGGTGTTGTATTTGAGATTAATAAAAAACTGGGCACTGGCCGAATGCGGATCCGGTGTGCGGGCCATGGCGATGCTGCCGCGTTTATTGCTCAGGCCATTGTTGGCTTCATTTTTGATATTGGCGCGCGTGGCTTTTTGCATCATGTCTGACATGAACCCACCGCCCTGAATCATAAAGCCGGGGATTACCCGGTGAAAAATGGTGGCGTCATAAAAAGCGTCTTTTACATAAGTGACAAAGTTTTCAGTGGAGATGGGCGCTTTGGCGGCATCCAGTTCAATGACGATATTGCCGTGGCTGGTTTCCAGGCGTATGCGGGGATTGGCTGACATGATGTGGTTTCCGTAGTGTGAGGATGCGCAATTCTAGCAGTTTGATCCGCATCAGTGAATATTACCGGTGGTCGTTGTATTGTATAAATTATGCTTCTTTTCAGGGGAACAGCTGCATGACATCTGTGAAAGTTACGCTCCCACCTGATCGAGCCACGTTGCAACTTAACCCGCAAGGGCGAAGTGATGTAGCCCTCAGACAGATTTTACTGGGCGAGCTGGACATCATGGAACTAAACGAAGCCTGTTTACGACAGCAATACGATGTGGAATGTTTACATGACTTTCGG
>JACPVK010000295.1 GCA_016191795.1 Gammaproteobacteria bacterium | reverse complement strand
TTGTTTGTTGTGATCCCAGATCTGGAAAGGCACATCAACCGCTGCTATGAGCACCAGCGCAGCGGATACATACAGAAAAGCCATGGTGAGTAATTCACCGGCATGGGCCAGGCCAGGTTCCAGCGATTCACTGCCGAGCCGAACAAAATCATTCATTTCCAGCCAGATCACACCAATGGCCACGGCGGTGACCAGCACAAACTTCGCCATGGCCTTGAGCAACTCAACCACTGACTTTGCCGAGAACAAACGGCCTATGCCTTTAATCGGATCGAGTTTGTTAAAACGTGGCTGCATGGCCTCAACACTGAATGACCAGCCACCTATGGATAAAGGAGCCAGAAGCGCCACCACCATGAGCAACAGAAATATCGGCGTCAGCAGCCACAGGCCCTCAATGATGGCATCGGCAAACAAACGCAGCATGCTGTTCACATCAAAAATATCCGCCCGGCTGATTTGCAAATGCCGCTCTACCAGCTGCCCCAGATCCGTGATTAATTTCTTGCCCAGCATCACCATGGCCATGGCCGATACCAGCATCACCGCCATGGTGTTCAGTTCACGTGAACGTGCTATCTGGCCCTTTTTTTCGCGTCCTCCTGACGCTTGGGCGTGGGCTGTTCGGTGCGTTCCTGGCCGCTGTCTTCTTCAGCCATTTCCTAACTCCGTAGGGTGCGCCGCGCGCACCGGCTGTTTACTAATCTTTGACACAGAGACACAGAGACACAGAGATTTTTCTATCAATGCCTCTGTGTCTCTGCGTCTCTGCGTCAATATTTTTTGCCTCATCACTTCGCCTCCAGAATCGCAATAATGCCGTCAAAGCTATCCATCATCAGGCTGGTGAACTGGTTGAGCATGGCGGGTGTGGTGAGGGCGATGAAAATAAAACCCAGCAAAATCATTAAGGGAAAACCCACGGCAAAAATATTCAGCTGGGGTGCGGCGCGGGTGATCACGCCCATGGAAATATTTACCACCAACATGGCGGTTACCGCCGGCAACGCCACCAGCAGGGCACCGATAAACATCTGGCTGCCCCAGGCGGCGACCATACGAAAACCGGCCGGAGACAATCCACCCTGACCGATGGGCAACAATTCGAAACTGCGCACCAGCAAATCAATCAGCATTAAATGGCCATTGAGGGTGACGAACAGCATGGTGGCCATGATGATCAGAAACTGTGAAATCACCGGTACCTGCACGCCGTTGGCCGGGTCGACCATGCGCGCAAAACCCAGGCCCATACCGTTAGCCATGGCTTCACCGGCGATCACCAGGGTTTGAAACACCATATGCACCATAAAACCCATGGCGACACCGATCAGGACTTGTTGGGCAATTAGTGCCATCCCGGCCAATGACACCGGATCCACCCCCGGCGCCGCCGGTAACATGGGCGCCACCAGCAAACTCAATGTAAACGCGAGCATGATACGAATACGCACCGGCACCATATTCGCACCGAACACCGGTGCCGCCATGAACAGGGCGCTGATGCGCACAAACGGCCAGAAATAACTGCCTATCCAGGAGCCGATTTGTTCGATGGTGATAGTCAGCATGCGTGTGTGCTACCCGATCAGCTCCGGAATACTGGTAATTAACTGCTGGGTATACGCCACCAGGCTGCCCAGCATCCATGGGCCGAATATCAGCAGGGCCACCACCAGAATGCCGAGCTTGGGAATAAAGCTCAGGGTCATTTCGTTAATTTGCGTCGCGGCCTGAAACATACCCACCAGCAAGCCCACCAGCAGTGCCGAAAGCAATAACGGCGCACTGAGCAGAATGGTCATCCACATGGCCTGCGCCGCCAGCGTCATCACCGTATCTTGTGTCATGGCAACCTCGTCGGATTTTTGACTAAAAGGAAAGATGTGAGGCTTAGTGCAGGATGAGTGCCAGAAAGCAAAAAAAATGAATCGGGAAAGGTTGAAGCCGTCGATTGAGGGACAAATTTCATGGCAATGACCAGGCGTCTGCAGAACAGAGTTAGCACAACGCAGAAAACTCGTGCCTATAATCCAGTTCACAAGAGCCGTTTCACCTGAGTAATAAAACGCTTTGCCTGCCCCGGTAGTGCCCGGGTATAAAACAATCAAGCTACAAAAGTTGTCCCACGCCTGGAGGAGACACCGATGTTGCTGCGCAAACTTTTTACGATGACGGGTATAGGCCTTGGATTGTTCGCCCTTGCCCTGCCAGTGAATGCCGAGCTGGTTTTGGGAGTACACCCCTTTAAGCCCCCCGCCAAACTGATAGAGTCTTTTTCCCCCCTCGCTAACTATTTAAGTGAAAAACTCGGCGAGCCAGTTAAGCTTGTCATAGCCAGGGATTACCAGGCGCACATCGAAGCGGTTGGCAATAATCACGTTGATATCGGTTATTTCGGGCCTGTGCCCTACCTGAAATTACACGACGTTTTCGGTGCCCGGCCGTTACTGGTTCGCCAGGTTATTAACGGTTCACCGACGTTTCAAGGGCGGATATTTGTGGCCGCGGCGAGCCCGATCAAGTCACTCACCGAGCTTCAGGGTAAACGCTTCGCCTTTGGCGATGCGCACTCCACCATGAGTCATCTGGTGCCACGTTATATGCTGTTGCAGGCTGGTGTCACGGCCGACAAGCTGGCCAGCTACAGTTTCGTAGGCGACCATGTCAACGTGGCGCTGGGTGTGCTGGCCGGGGACTTCGACGCCGGGGCCACCAAGGAAGATGTATTCCTGCAATATGAAAAGCGTGGATTGCGCAGCATAGCCACCTCCATGCCCCTGTCAGATCATGTCTTTGTGGCAAATAACAAGTTGCCGGAGAAAAAAGTGCAGAAACTGCGAACACTGCTGTTGCAGCTGCATACCGAACCTCGCGGCAGCCTGATACTGCAAGCCATCACACCCGGTGTTACCCAACTGGTACCGGTACAGGACAGCGACTACGATAACCTGCGCCAACTACTGAGTAAGCTCAAACTCACCGGAGTGCAATACTGATGGATCAGCTGACAGCCTGGAAAACCACCAACCGGCGAGCGTTACTGGCCTTTACTGCCGTGTTGTCTGCCGTGGTGATCGCCGCCGCGATGGCGGTCATGATGTTGCAGCATCAGCACCTGCTCGATCATGAAAAAACCAGCTTTCAAATCGAAATAGCCCTGCTCGGTGAGCTGGTAACTGATGCCGTGTTACGTTCCGATTATTCCACTGTGGAGAGCCTGATCCAGCGCTGGATAGATAACCACGATCACATTGCCAGCATCAGGGCCGAAATGCCTAACGGCTTTGTGCTGGCCGATGTTCACCGCGACATGCCGATTCATGCACCCATAGAAATCAACCAACCCATCAGCTTTAACGGACGCGAATTGCTGACATTACACGCCACCACTGACATTTCAGATATGCAGACCAGCTATAGCAGCATCATTCTCAACACCACGCTGGTTTCGCTGGCGCTGATATTGATATCGGGATGGCTGTTATGGAACACCATCAAGCGTACCGCTATGGCACCGTTACAGGCGCAAATTGACAGCAGTGAAAAACAGGGGCTGGAATTAAAACAACGCACCATCGAACTGGAAGCCGCACTCAGGGAACTGGAAACATTCAGCTATTCGGTGTCACATGATTTGCGGGCGCCGCTGCGTGCCATCGATGGATTCAGCCGTATTGTGCTGGAAGATCATGGCAAACAACTGGATGACGAGGGCCGTGGTTATCTGCAACGCGTGATCACAGCCGTACACCATATGAGCGAATTAATTGATGATTTACTGGCGTTATCGCGGGTGAGTCGACGCGAAATGGTAATGACAAAGGTAAACCTGAGCGAACTGGCCAACGATGTCATCGGTGAACTCCAGGAACAGTCGCCGCAACGTCAGGTCACTGTGGATATTGCACCCGACCTCATTGTTCAGGGCGACAGGGAATTATTACGCGTCACCCTGCACAACCTGCTGGGCAATGCCTGGAAGTACACCAGCAAAAAAACCGATGCCCGTATCGAGTTTGCCTGCAACCTGCAGGGCAGCAACCCTCCACTGTTTTGTGTGCGCGACAACGGCGTCGGTTTTGACATGAAATATGCCGACAAACTGTTCCAGCCATTTCAGCGATTGCATGCGGCGGCAGAGTTTCCGGGCACTGGCATCGGCCTGGCCACCGTGGCACGCATTATGGAACGTCACGGTGGCCGTATCTGGGCCGAAGGGCAACCCGGCCTGGGTACCATTGTCTGCTTCAGCCTGACCGCAGCCAACAAGCCCGACCACCTGGCACTGGCACCCTCCGAAACAGACAAACATCAGCTATAAAACGACAGGGACCTGCCCCGGCCAACTGCAAAGGACATATCTTGGCAACTGACAAAAAAATCATACTGCTGGTTGAAGACAATCCCGATGACGAAGCACTCACGATACGGGCATTGCGTAAAAACAACATCCTCAACGAAATCATCGTGGCCCGGGATGGTGTTGAAGCTCTCGACTACCTGTTTGCTACCGGCAGCTATGCCGGGCGAGATACCGGCAAACAGCCACAACTCGTGTTACTTGATATCAACCTGCCCAAAATTGATGGGCTGGAAGTGTTAAAACGCATACGTAGCGATGACCGCACCCGCACCCAGCCGGTGGTCATACTAACCACTTCCAGTGAACAACGTGACGTCATTGCCAGCTACCAGCTGGGTGCCAACAGTTACATTCGCAAGCCGGTTGATTTTGAACAGTTTATGGAAGCCATACGCCAGCTCGGTTTGTACTGGCTGGTGCTCAATGTAACGCCTCCCCAGCCCGGTTGAAGCCCTGTTGCATACATGGCGCGTGACACGCCATGCAAGAAAAACTGGCTCGACTGTTTATTGCTTCATTAATCGGCGTAACCCGGTGTCGGAAAAACCGTTCATACGCCTGGCGCCGTAAAACACCAATGGGTATTCACGGCCTGCCAGTTGCTCATAACGTTTAGCCGCCGCCACATCGGTTTCCACATCCCAGTCCACCAGTTTTATTTTGCGGTCGTTGCAATACTCACGCATGGCGGCACATTCCACGCACCAGGTAGTGCCATACATCACCAGTAACGGAATATTATTTTTATCAAAATGATGGGCATAGACAGCACGCATGGATTCATCCAGCACCGACAGGCCTCTGGCAGCCGCCAGCACAGAAAGATAATCCTGGGGATAAAACCCGGTTACCTTTTGATAGCCTGATGACAGATACGGTACCGTATCCGCACCACCCAGCTGACGAAACAATTTTGTATTGGCTTCGTTAGCATCCAGCTTCAATTCTTCAAATGCCATGCCCGATGCCCTCAGATACGCCACCGCTTCACGGCAATTGTTACCGCAATTTTCCGATGTAAACACCACAATTTGTTCGCTGCCGTCACCGCGAAACGTGCCAGGCTCTGTATTAAAACCAAACCAC
>JACPVK010000294.1 GCA_016191795.1 Gammaproteobacteria bacterium | reverse complement strand
ATCACCCGCACATTGTGTGTCGATAATCCGGCGGTGGAATCACGCGCGTAAACCATCTTGATGGCTTTCTCACCTAAATGGCGTCGCAATATCGGACGATGACCGGTTGCCAGTGTTGGTTTGAAAACATAAAACTCATCGGGCTTAACCGCACCCTGCACAATATTTTCACCCAGACCGTAAGAGGCATTAATAAACACCACATCCCGAAAACCGGATTCGGTATCCAGGGTAAACATCACGCCGGATGCCGCGGTTTCAGCACGCACCATTTTTTGCACGCCAACAGACAAGGCAACATCCATATGGGTGAAGCCCTGATGTTGACGATAGGAGATAGCACGATCGGTAAACAGCGATGCAAATACACGTTTGGTGGTGATCAACAAATTGTGTCGCCCGGAAATATTGAGATAGGTTTCCTGCTGGCCGGCAAACGAGGCATGCGCAAGATCTTCGGCTGTGGCAGAACTGCGAACCGCGACATCCGGGTTCGGACCATATTCTTTTTCAAGCCCTTCGTAGGCCGTATCGATTGCCTGCTCCAGCTCATCAGGTAATTCCGCATGCATAATCCAGCTGCGTATTTGTTTACCGACACCGGCCAGCGACTTAACATCATCCTGCTTCATTTCCAGCAGACATTGCTCAATCTTGTCATGCAAATTATTTTTCAGAATAAAATCACGGTAGGCATCGGAAGTAGTGGCAAAACCATTGGGCACTTTTATGCCGGAAGCAGAAAGTTTTCGATACATTTCACCCAGCGACGCATTCTTGCCGCCCACCTGGGGAACATCCTCTATACCTATTTCCGAGAATGGAATGATGTACCGCATGATACCTCCCATTAGTAATGTTAAAGCCTGACGCGAAGACGCAAAGAACGCTAAGACGAAAATTTATTCGATCAAAAGCTGTCCACAACCCACATTATTGACGAGCTGATCATCTTATACATAACAACTTTGCGTCTTCGCGCCTTTGCGACAAGTCCTTTTATTAATCCGGCAATCAATCAATTGATGCTTGCCAGGATAAGAATAACAATCAAAATCGCCCCTGCTCCAGCATCACCAATGTGCAATCATGAACAAAAGGTATGTCATGGTTGTACAACGCCAGCTCCAGTGCCTCGCATTCAGTACCGGGATTTAAAATAACGCGCACCGGTTTGAGCGCAAGAATCTCGTCGATCATGGGCGTGCTGCGTTCACAGCCCAGATACAGGGTCAGGGTATCGACCTGATGTGTAATTTGTGAAAGCCGGTGTTTCACCACCAGCCCTTCGATGTTTTCGATTTTTGGATGCACCGGAATCACATGGTGACCATATTCCATCAGCAAGCGTATGGCACGGTTGGAAAACCGTTGCGGTTTATCACTGGCGCCCAATACGACGATGATATGATCATGCATAATTCCGTCAGCTATTCAGTTTCATAAAGTTTATGGGATGCGCCTTGATGTAAGGCTTGTCATTAATCAAACTAATTGTGATTTGGCCGTCTTTCTCTTCGGCCGCTACCTGCTGTAAATCGGGTATACGCGTCGCCAGCCAGGACAGGGTGGCTGCCGCCAGCTGCTCATTGCCGGATTTGATGGCATCGATTAACTGATTGGCCACGAATTGCGCTTTTTGCTCCAGATTGGGCGAAAAAATAGTGCCTGCCCCCTGGGGAATGCCCTCATCCATTTTTTGATCCATCCTCGTCAGATAGCGCTGCTGATGCTCTGACAAGGATTTACCACGCTCATATTCAACCTGCGATTCGCCATTTAATACTGCCACGAGTTTCTTCATACCTGTTTCTCTTCCAGCCTTTTAACAACGGCGATAGTCAGGCGTGATATACACACCAGCTTCTCTGCCTGATTATAAATTTTAATTTCCCACACCTGGGTAGTAGCCCCAAGATGCAAGGGCCGGGTAATACCTGTAACTGTCCCGGCTTTGACACTGCGCAAATGATTGGCATTTATTTCCATGCCCACACAATAGAACTTGTCACGATTCACGCAATAATTGGCGGCTATGCTGCCCAGGCTCTCGGCCAGTAACACCGATGCCCCGCCATGCAACAAACCCATGGGCTGCACCGTGCGA
Organism: Gammaproteobacteria bacterium; assembly: GCA_016191795.1. Classification (GTDB taxonomy): domain Bacteria; phylum Pseudomonadota; class Gammaproteobacteria; order SZUA-229; family SZUA-229; genus JACPVK01. The sequence goes on along the minus strand of JACPVK010000294.1, from coordinate 607 downwards.
TGATCCACCGGCATGGTGCCCTTAATGTAATCGTCACCGATTTCGGTAATAACTATACCCAAACTTTCAACAGCGGTATTTTTGCCGCGTTCGTTTAGTTTCACCAGGTCGGGTTGTTGGTGCCAGATGGCCATGTGTACTACCTCAAAATATTTTTTGACACAGAGACTCAGAGGCACAGAGTTTTAGAAAATGAAATAAACACCTCTGCGTCTCTGTGCCTCTGCGTCGAAAAAACATCATTAAAAAAATCAAAACAGATTCATCTGCCCACGCTCACCAACCGGCGGCTTAAACAATGAACAGTCCGGTGCTACATAACCATCCGTCAAACCATAACGTTTAATCGCCAGGGCAAATCGCTGAGCAATCAAATCCGCATAATGGCCGGTGCCACTCATACGCTGGCCAAATTCGGCGTCGTAGTTTTTTCCACCGCGGCTGTCACGCACTCGCTGCATGATGCGTGCGGCTTTTAAGGGATAGTGCTGCTGCAACCAGTCCTGGAACAGTCCATCCACTTCCAGTGGTAATCGGAGTAATACATAAGCCGCGGTGGCGGCACCGGCGGTGGCGACAGCCTGTAACACCGATTCCATTTCATGGT
>JACPVK010000293.1 GCA_016191795.1 Gammaproteobacteria bacterium | reverse complement strand
TTCGTGCTTGCTGAATTTGATTCTCGACGTCACTAAGGCTGACTTGCAGGGCCAGGAAGTTCTGGCTGGCTTTTAAATCCGGGTAGGCTTCGGCTACGGCCAGTAAACCCTGTAGTGATTGTGTGATGGCGCTTTCTTCGGCTGTGCGGTCTGCCAGCGCTGCCGAACCATGGCGAGCCTCGGCGGTTTGAGTGAGAACATCTGCTTCGTGCGCACTATATAGTTTGACGGCATTGATCATATTGGGTATGAGATTAAACCTGCGTTTGAGTGCGATATCAATTCCGCTCCAGGTTTCCTCGATTTTGTTTCTGTATTGAATAAATCGATTATAGGTACTGACGGTTGCCGCCACAAAAACGATAGTGCCGAAAATAAATAGCATTGAAAATTCGGAAGCCATGACTAGAGTCCTCTACGCGCTTAATTGTCAAAGCCCTTTTTAAAATTGATAAGGCGCTATTTCAATAACACCTGACAACATCCGGTTGTTGTATGGACAGCCATCCTGCAGAAGTATAATAAAATAGAATAAGCATTGATGTCCTGGCAGACTCAGCTGACCGATTGAAGAGTGGAAGACCACAGCATAACGTAATACTGTGGTCTTCCCTCATTCTTATTTACCAAATAACTTACCCGCCATACCCATTAAGCCGCCAGCGCCGCCTATGCTGCTCATGGCGGAATCAAGCAACGATCCGCCTGAACTCGCTTTATCAATGAGCTTAGGCAACATATCAGCCAGGCCTTTGCTTGCTGTGCCTGTATCGATATTCAGTTTTGATGCGAATTCTGACACTTTATCTTTACCAAATATGTCCATTACCTGGTTTCCCGTTATCGCTGCATTAGCGCCATCACCTAACCATGATGTCACCATGCTGGCAAGTCCGGCGTTGCCCTGCATTTTTGCAACCAGGCTGGCCAGGTCAAAATCTTTGCCGCCAAGTAAACCGCTTAATGCAGACGCTATATCATTCGTCTTAAGATTGTTGCCCAATTGACTTTGCAACAGTTGTACACCTATTTGTATCAGGTCCATAATTTTCTCCTGGTTTGATTAATTAATTGAGACACCTGAGGCAGGCCACGGACATCAGAATGTATTGCTGTGGCATGGTCTAACCTTTTTTTTGCATGTGCAGTAGTATTGCTGATATCTATACTAAACCTGCCAGCTTTTAGGTGGTATACGAATTTTCTGGCCTGGATAAATGAGGTCGGCATTCTTGATCACTTCAAGATTGGCATCAACCAGTTTTGGGTAATCCATGGCATTGCTATAAAACTTTTTGGCAATCTTCGACAGGCTGTCACCACTAACGATGGTGTAATACTGAACTTCCGGCGTGGGGGCGGGTGCATCCAGCCTGTCAATTTTGACGTCAGTAACACCTTGCACATTGCCTGCCATGAGTACGGCTTTTTCGACTGCAACAGCTGAGTTAGCTTTACCACTCAGGCTAACGACGCCATCGTTAAATGCCACACCGAGATTGGTAATGCCTGGATTGGCAGCTTCTATGCTCTCTTTTATCTTTGCTGCCGGGTCATCGTTTTTTCCGAATAACTTCTTGCCCATGTCTTTGGCGAAATCAAATAATCCCATGATGGCTCTCCTGTTTGGTTTTCATTTGTATATCAACTATTTTTTAATAGATTTGATATTCGGCCAATATACGGCATCAGCGCTTTGTTACACATACTTCAAATGTTAACAATTGTTAACTCTGGCAGTAGAGCGAGCCGGAATAGGGGGAGGGAACAGGTGCAGGGCTTATTTACAATACAGGGCCAGATGACAACGCATGATCAAATAATTATTTAACAGGCACATCCAGTTGCTCTGTCATGATTTCCAGGTTATCCAGCTTCGGCCAAATATACTGTGCTCGATGTCGACGACAGATTCAACGGTTAGCCTGTCTCTGGGCATCCTTAAGGAATGGGTGACGTGTTATTTCGATACGTCTCTGCGCAATTCATCCTGCGCCTGTTTTGAGCGCTCACGTTGTGAATCGGGGTCGTTGTAGGGGGATTGGCTTGAGCAGGATAGTGTTAGTACGGTGAGTATTAGCATAAAACCTGTGATAAGGAATTTGTTCATAATCGTTACCTGTTTTTCTGTCTGTTGGTTGGGTCATGGTGATTTGCGATAGTTTACTCTACTCAGACCTGAGGTCTATTACTTTCTGTTTGTATTGCAGGGTGGTCGATGAGGTCCCCGACAAAAGCATTCGGGGATGACGGATGATAATGATGTATTCGGAACAGGGGAAATGATCCACAGAACATGTAGGGCGTAATAGTGAAACGTATTACGCCGAATTGAAATGGCATACGGCGCAATGCCTGTTGGTTATTGCATCGTTGTTGCGAGCAGTCTGCGTTCCCACGCTGAGCGTGGGAACGAGTGGATAACGCGAATAAAAGCAGAATATTTTTCTTATTGGGTTTTCTGCTGCTTTTGTTCCGGATCATGGATCCGTGACGTGTGATCTATTGCACATATCTGCGAATTTAATTTCTTTCTTACATCGGGAAATTTTCCCGGTTTTATTTATAAGTATTGTCTGGATAAGGGCTTAGAGAGCGCTGTGCTTTGTGATTGACAAAAACTATCAGGTTAATTTGAAATAACTATTATACAAATTCAGTTAATGGGCTGATAGTGCGACGGCGTTGTATCAGTGTACCAGTTTGTCTTTGTGGTTAATCAGTTGCTTATAAAGACATTCATCAGTAAAGCTCGTTATTTCATTAACTGACAAAACATACAAGGAGTAGCTTTATGTATCAATCATTCAAACCAGCTCTGCACGTACTGGCCCTGTCCATCTCATTATCATTAACTGCGGTTTTTTCTGTCACACACGCTGCAAATCATGCAGCGAGTAGCGCCAGTCAGATGAACGTGACAAACGAATTCTGGTGGCCGGATAAACTCGATCTTGATCAATTACGTGCGCACGATTCCTCGTCCAGTCCTCATGGTGCCGATTTTGATTACGCCAAAGCATTTGCCAGCGTCGATATAAAAGCACTGAAAGCAGATATAGAAAAAGTTTTAACCACATCCCAGGACTGGTGGCCGGCAGACTGGGGTCATTATGGTGGTCTGATGATTCGCTCGGCCTGGCATAGCGCCGGGACTTATCGTATTTACGATGGCCGCGGCGGCGCCGATGGTGGCCAGATTCGTTTCGAGCCACAAAACAGCTGGCCGGATAACGCCAATCTGGATAAAGCACGCAGACTGCTGTGGCCGGTGAAGCAGAAATACGGCCGTGATGTTTCCTGGGCCGACCTGATGATACTGGCCGGTAATGTGTCACTGGAATCCATGGGCTTTAAAACCCTGGGCTTTGCCGGCGGCCGTGCCGATGACTGGGAAGCCGATCTGGTGTACTGGGGTTCAGAAACCAGATGGCTGGACAACAAGGCGCGTTATAAAGAAGGTGCACTGGAAAAACCGCTGGCGGCTGTGCAAATGGGTTTGATTTATGTGAACCCGGAAGGGCCCAACGGCAATCTCGATCCGATTTCCGCTGCAGCGGACATTCGTGACTCGTTCGGTCGTATGGCCATGAACGATGAAGAGATTGTTGCGCTGATTGCCGGTGGTCATACGCTGGGCAAGGTGCATGGTGCTACCAAACCCGACTGCATAGGACCGGAGCCTGCTGCCGAAGCAATCGAAGCACAGGGCCTGGGCTGGAAAAACAAGTGCGGTAAGGGCAATGCGGAAGACACCATGACCAGCGGACTGTAAGGCGCGTGGACCCAGACACCGACTGCATGGTCCATTCTGTTTCTGGATAACCTGTTCCGATTCGATTGGGAAAAACAGAAGACGCCAGCCGGTGGAACCGTGTGGGTGCCAAAAGATAAATCGGCACATACCGCTGTACCGGATGCCCACGTCAAGGGTAAACGCAATCCGCCTATCATGCTCACCACGGATCTGGCGCTGAGAGAAGATCCGGGTTTCCGTAAAGTGGCTGAACGCTTTCTGAAAAACCCCAAAGAATTTGATCAGGCCTTTGCTCGCGCCTGGTTCAAACTGACGCATCGTGATCTTGGGCCACGGGTACGCTATGTGGGTGCAGAAGTTCCCAAAGATGTGTTCATCTGGCAGGACCCGATTCCGGCGGTTGATCACCCACTGATTGACAGTGGTGATGTGGCTAAACTGAAATCGAAAATTCTGGACTCTGGCCTGAGTGTGTCGGATCTGGTGACAACTGCCTGGGCATCTGCCTCAACTTTCCGTGGTTCGGATATGCGTGGTGGTGCCAATGGTGCGCGTATTCAACTGCTGCCACAGAAAGACTGGGCAGTTAATAATCCCGCCGGGTTATCTAATGTGTTGAAAAAACTGACTGATATTCAGCAGTCATTCAACAAGTCACTGAGCGGCGGTAAAAAAGTATCGTTGGCAGACGTGATTGTACTGGGTGGTGCAGCCGCCATCGAAAAGGCAGCAAGCGATGCCGGTCACAAGGTGAGTGTGCCGTTCACGCCGGGACGTATGGATGCTGTTCAGGCGCAAACCGATGTTGAATCGTTTGCCGTGCTGGAACCGAGAGCCGATGCTTTCCGTAACTATTACCGGACAAGTTACGGAACGCCGACAGAGATGCTGGTTGAAAAAGCGGACCTGTTAACGCTGACCGCTCCGGAGATGACAGTGCTGGTGGGTGGCATGCGTGTACTGGGCACCAATGTCGGTGGTGAAAAACACGGCGTGTTGACCAATCAGGTGGGCAAGCTCAGCAATGACTTTTTCGTCAACCTGCTGGACATGTCAACTCAATGGTCCAAAACATCTACCGATGGTGTATATGAAGGCCGTGATCGTAAATCGGATAAAGTGAAGTGGACGGCAACACCGGTTGACCTGATCTTTGGTTCAAATTCCGAACTGCGTGCCATTGCCGAAGTGTATGCCGCGAAAGATGGCGAGAAGAAGTTTGCTAATGACTTTGTTGCAGCATGGTCGAAGGTGATGACACTGGATCGCTTCGATCTGAAATAAATGCCAGGTCATTGAGCGGATAACGGGGCAGGCCACAGTTTCTTCTGGTCGTCAGGGAAGCTGTGTTCTGCTCCGTTTTTATTTGCATTATAAGAGTGATTTTTCAGGGGCAGGTCTGGATCTGTTTAATTATTTAATCTCAAGAGGGAAGCATGCGTTGATTGTTATCCCAAACGGGGAGGGGGTTCTAAATGTTTAACGGCGCTGCAATCTGTGAGCCAGAGCCTCTCGATAGTATGCTCCTGCAAGAATTAAGTGCGGTTTTATACGAATGGCACTTGCTTAATACTGTGGGAGCGGGCCATGCCCGCGACTGCCTGATCAAAAACGGAGCGCCACAAAAGCGCCGCTTTGATCTACCATCCTCATAAAAGCATTTGCTTTGTTTTCCTAGCGTTTATTGCACTCATTTACGAATTTATTCTTTTGGGGCTTTGTCGCGGGCATGGCCCGCTCCCACATGGTTAAGTATGCTCTGGTCGGCCA
>JACPVK010000292.1 GCA_016191795.1 Gammaproteobacteria bacterium | reverse complement strand
ATGGCCTTGCAAAACTACTTGAGTTAGGAGATGGAGCAGTGTTTGGTGGTTTGGGATTTGTGTCGGGACATAGCCTGAAACATCTGGCTTCGGCGCTGGCACCCGGTCTTTTTTATTTGTCATTGTTGCGGCGACAGGCTGTATAAATTCATGTCATGGTTATACCGAATGCTGCTATAAGTATAAATGAATTGATGAGGCGCCAATTATACTGATATCTCGTCTACCTCAGCTACAGCCATTAATCATTCATAAGAGCATCGATATGTTTGGTCTACTGGCAAATTGGCAGTTATCATATGCCAGCCGGTAAATGGCCGTCTGGTTATGGAGCAGGCGGCCACTCGGTGCCACCCGGTTACTGGCGGCAGTTTTTGTATCCGTTCAGAAAGTCTGTCTGATCAGATACGGATGTAATCAACAAATTGTTATTCATTATTAGAAGGAGATCGCATGAGTCATGATGTTTATGCAACACCTGAAGCACCGTTATTGGTTGGAGAGAAACTCCCTGATCATGATTTGTACGTGGTGTCGAAATCGAAATTTACAGTGTTATTTATTTCAACGCTGGGACTTTACGGGGTTTACTGGTTCTATAAAAATTTCAGGCAGCAGAAAGACCGGCATAATCTAAATATATGGCCCGTGCCAAGAGGAATATTCAGTATATTTTTTGCCCATTCCCTGTTTCGGACGATAGACGAGAAATTAAAATCCGGAGGGATTGAGTATTCATGGAATTCCGGTTCTATGGCTACCCTGTTTGTGGGGGCATCTATTGTAAATAATATCTCCAGTAACCTGGCTAACAAAAGCATCGGATCACCCTACATGGATATTCTGGGTTTTGTCCTTACGTTTGTTATTTATTATTGTTTATATACTGCCCAGAAAGCGATTAATCTTTCACAAGGTGATGCAGAAGGATTGATTAATTCCAGATATACCCTGGCCAATTATATCTGGATACTTGTAGGTATCCTTATCTGGGGTCTGGCAGCTATTGGCATACTAATGACTACAGGAGTCATTGAGGGTTATTGATCGGCTTGCAACACCAATATTAATAATCCAGCACGGCACAGATACAATAATCTGGAATGGGCATAATTCCCCTGCTGTGTACTGGACAATATTCAATATAAATAAAAAGAGGCGGTGCGATATTCAGTTTACGACTGAAATATCCCACCGCCCCAGGTTACATATCACTGCACTAATTTTTAGTTTCTAACCATGTGGTGCGTTGCCACTAAAGAAACCTATCACCACGATAGTCAGTAGCGCCAGTCCACAGGCCAGCAATACTATGCCAAGTATCCTGGAACCAATCGTCATCGGTTTCGATGGTGCATCCACCAGATATTTTTCCAGTTCGCCACTTTCAACCAGACGTAAATATTGCATGGCGTGATCGCGACGGAATTCGTCCAGCGATTGTGTACCGGTAAACATGACTATATCCGGTGGTGGAATCTTGTCCGGACGGAAGTGGTTATTAAAGAAATGCACGGTGAACAGGAATACCGCGGCGAGGAAGGCTTCCTCACCATGAACCACCATGATCACGTTAAATATCCAGCCGGGTAAAATCTGTGCAGTAACATGCGGAAATGCCAGCATCATACCGCTGCCACCAATCACGCCCATCCCCCAGAATACGGCCCAGTAATCAAATTTTTCCCAGTAAGTCCAGCGATCAAATACCGGACGCGGGCCTTTGCCTGCAAACCACCTGAACATGCCCCAGGCATCACGGAAATCTTTCCAGTTGGGCACCAGAGAATCCGGCCCGAACCAGCGAAAAGTTTTGCGATTACGATAAATATTGATGCTCACGCCGATTAAATGCAGGAAGAAAATTCCCAGCATGACAGCAGCGCTGACGCGATGAATCAGCCCGGATATTTCAGGGCCGCCCAGCGCTCTCATCACATACGGTGCCCAGGCACTGTAAGAATAAAACACGGTCATGCCGGTAAGAATTAATAACATGACACTGATGGCAAACAACAAATGACCAATACGCCAGATCAAACCGAAGCGGCGAATTTGTACGGCCTTGCCCTGCAGTATTTCATCGGTGCGAATGTGTTGCGGGCCAATGCCGCGTTTGCGATCTTTATATTCGCGTTGCCACCACAGCAGGGAATGCGCCCAGAAGTAGGCAAACACGAAAATAAATAAGCCGTGCATGAATTTGGTGGCGATGTACGTTTGTGGATATTTATTGAAATCCTCACCCGTTGCGTGTGGGCCAAATGACATCATAGACGCAATCGCTTTTGGCATTTTTTTACCATCGTGACATTCCTGGCAGGTTTCCAGCCGGTTTTCTTCTGATACCATGGAGTCAGGATCATCCACTTTGAGTATGTCGTGGCTACCATGGCAGTCATAACATTTTGCAGTAAACGAATAACCCAGTTTGTTGATCTGGCCATGCAGGGTACTGGTGTAGCTTAAATAATTTTCTTCATGGCAATTACCGCAACGCGAGGTAATAGATAACTTGAAAGGGTCCTGTGATGTTTTGGTGATGTCATGGGTCGTGTGACAATCGGTGCATACAGCCGCTTTTAAATTATGTTCTTCCATGACTTCCTTGCCATGCACGGAATCTACGTAATCTTCCAGCGTATCGTCATGGCATTTATCACCACACACATTGGGGATGGTGAGTTGCCATTCGGTGCGTTTTGAGGTGCCACGTGGCGGCACGTTGAAGTCATGGGTGTGATGACAGTCATCGCAGGAGGCTTTTACGCCTTCTTTGCCGGCGGATTTGGCGTGAAAGGATTCTTTATAGGCCTCGGCATTCTGAACCACTATGACCATTCGGGCTTTTTCAGATATAAGGTTTTCCGATTGTATGGTTCGCCAGGCATCGCGATGACAACCTGCACAATCGGGTTTGCCTATGCCGGTTTTTTTGTGTGCCGCGTTGTTGTCGACAATTTCCTTGTGACATGTCGTGCAACTCATGCCGCTGTGCACACCTTTTTCAATTTTTTCATCATGTACCGCCGCAATTCTCGGTGGTGCTTCGTCTTCGTCGGCATCTTCTTCGGCGGGCAGCGTTATTGCTTTACTGTGGCAGCTGAGGCAGGTGGCGTCGTCGAGTTTATCCGTCGCGGGATTTGTTGCTGCCATGGCATCTGTTTGCCATAACAGTGACATGGTCGTCAGGACAATGCCGGTTATTAACCACGTGGCCGGGTTATTTACGCGCACCTTATTTTTAGTTTTTATGCTGTCCGACATAACAATCCCCTTTATGCATTATTAATACTGGCACCAGGTTTTATATGAGAAATAGTATTAGCCAAATACCAAATTATTAAATAAAGAAAAAAATTCTATTGTAGGGTGCGCCGTGCGCACCAGAAGTATGTGATGCAATTTTTGTAGGTGCGCGTTACTTCGGACTCCTGTCCTTCGCCCTATACGGGCCAGCTTCGCTGTTCAAAATCGCTCCAGGCGATTTTGTCAGGCGCACAATACGTATTGATTCCATGTCTGATTTTCAGAAATCTTTGTGCGCCTGAAGGCGCACCTACAGAAAACACGGTTTCATTTTCATCAGACTTATTTGAAACTGGCGTAATAATTAATGAGTGCTTCCAGGTCAGCCGCTTCCAGTTTTTCATACTTGGTTTTCATTTTCTTTTCCATCGGGCGTGTGCCATCGCTAAATTCCTTGAGCTGTTGTCTGAGCACCGGTGTCCATTGTCCGGCCAGCATGCCTGAGTCATCACTGGCCAGACTGCCGCCATCGGCGTGACATTTCTTGCAATATTTT
>JACPVK010000291.1 GCA_016191795.1 Gammaproteobacteria bacterium | reverse complement strand
TTATCCGGATTAACCTGGGGCATGGCAGGCATGTTCTTTTTTTTACCCGATAGCGCCGGCCATCAGGTGCTGATTTATACCTCCATCATGGGCCTTGCCGCCGGCTCGATTATTGTAACCGCGTACTGGTTACCCGGATTTTATGCTTACGCCATTCCCGCTATTACACTCAGTTCTGCGCGCCTGGCCTATGAAGGCACGTTTGAATACCAGGGCCTGGCCGTACTCATGTTGATGTATTTATCCATCATTATCATGGTGGGTAAAAATCAAAAACAATCAGCCTACGATGCCATCCAGTTGCGCTTCGAAAACATCGATTTGATTGACCAGCTGCGTGATCAAAAACAGGTGGCTGAAAACGCCAACATCGCCAAATCAAAATTTCTCGCCGCCGCCAGTCATGACTTACGGCAACCCCTGCACGCACTCACGCTATTCGTCGCCACGCTCAATGAAAAAATTCGTTTACCGGAAGTGCGCACGGTGGTGGATAACATTAAACAAAGCGTTACCGCTCTCGAAGGTTTGTTTAATGCCTTACTGGATATTTCACGACTGGATGCCGGTATTGTGCAACCAAAAATTGTATCGGCAAATATCCAGCCATTGTTCCAGTTGCTGGACGATGAATACGCTCCCCAGGCCCGCAGCCAGGGGCTAGCCTGGAATATACATTGCGATGATATCGCCATCAAAACCGACCCGGTGTTACTGGAAACCATTTTGCGAAATTTAATCAGCAACGCAATTCGCTATACACCACACGGACGCATTCACTTACGCTGCACCGCACAGGAAGATCATGCCCGAATTGAAATCCAGGATTCAGGTATAGGTATCTCGCCAGAAAATCAGCAGGAAGTATTTAATGAATTTGTGCAACTGCAAAATCCCGAACGCGATCGCACCAAAGGCCTGGGTTTAGGCCTCGCCATTGTCAAACGCCTGGTTAATTTGTTGCAACACGATTTGCAAATGCACTCCATACCCGGCACAGGCACCAACTTTCGCCTGCGTTTGCCCATTGCCGAAGTGGTGGCGGCGCCACAAATAGCCGATGACCTGCAAAAAAATATCGGCGGCAACGGTATGCGTGTGCTGATGATAGACGATGAAGCCGTGGTGCGCAGAGCAGTTGAATCGTTGTTAACAGAATGGGGATATGAAGTCATTGTTGCAGAATCATCAGATGAAGCACTAAACAGTTTGCATTCCGCACCGGATGTCATCATCGCTGATTACCGTTTGCGACTAAACCTCACCGGCATCGATGCGATTCGCGCCGTGCATACACGTTGGGGCAACCACATTCCGGCATTAATTATTACCGGCGACACCGGGCCGGAACAATTACGCGAAGCCAGCCAGTCTGGCTACAGCCTGTTACACAAACCGGTACAGCCGGGACGATTGCGGGCGTTTTTGCGGCAGGTTGCGCGGGGGGCTGGCAGGATTATCGAACCATAACGCATCCATAAACAACGGCAGGTACTGCGCACAAAAACAAACAGAAAAATCACCGCGCATACATAGTAAATTAGCAGGAGCCTGGAAGATGATTCGGTATGTCGGCTCCGCACCGCAACAATGCCATTAAGTTAAGGCGTAGGTGCGCCTTCAGGCGCACAACAGACTGTGAAAGAACAGTACATTTTCAGATTGCTTTGTGCGCCTGACAAAAATCGCCTGGAGCGATTTTGAACAGCGAAGCTGGCCCGAAGGGCGAAGGGCAAGGAGCCCGCAGTAACGCGCACCTACAACAGATTCATCATTTACTTATGGCATTGTTCACCGCGAAGCAGACAAATGAGATTTGCTAATATGCTTCCGATGGTAGCCAGTAACAGTCATTTATCATTCTTTAATATGTCATTTCAGAAAGCAGTCATTCGCGTAAAATATAGTGTCAAATCAATTACCACGCCGCCATTCATGAGCTCGGTGCAATTAATTTCACGCTGGGAAAATAAGTAGAAAATCTACTTTTATCCCGCGTCACCAATGGGTAGCCACTGACAGCTGCGTGCGCACCAATAAAAAAATCTGGTAGCACATTGGTTTTGTTGCCCTTGTTTCGCCTGTACTGCATGAACGCCTTGCCAGCCAGGAAGAGGGCTTCTCTTGGAAGGTTTTGCACCTGAAATCCCAAAGATTCAAACAATGTTTCAACTTCTTCAATCGAGCTATAACCAATTGCGCACTCTGCATAAACAACTGGATTGATAACAAAAGTATTGGAAGCATCCAGGCGTTCAAGTGTTGATGCGCTCCATTCAAACCAGTCGCTATCTGGATTGCCAAGATCCAATACCACACAACTATCAATCAAGATGATGGCCACGGTGTTTATTCTGGCCGGTGGCCGCGTGTGAGTTTCATGATGTCTTCGGTGCTCATGCGCAATTTGCCGGTATTATGGACACTACGAAACCGACTGACCGAGGTCTTTGATCGGGTTTTCTTTAGATACCAATGTCCGTTCTTGTCTTTTACAAATTCGATTTCGGTTTCCGCTGGGCGTATACCGAGATCCTCGCGCACTTCGAGTGGAATCGTGACCTGGCCTTTGCTGGTGACACGCATATATTTGGCTCCAATAGGTAATACCGACGGTGTAATACTATTACAAAGGGAATCCCTGTCAAGTGCCATACTGACAATCTCTTGATCATCAAGAAAGCGCTGCAGCTAGTACGATTAGTTGACATTGGTTGTTGGTGATATGGCGGGATAAGCCTGCGCAGCAGAGTTATTGATTGCATGGACGAGCCTGTAGAGACAGCTTCGCAGAAGGGTAGCGATAAACGACAGGTTTATGATGTATTCAAGGATTGGCTCAATTTAGTCATGAGCCGACGTTCAGGATTGGTAATACACTCTTCCCATTAACGGACATTGTGTGTTTTTTATATGGAAAAAGCGGGTCTGCCTTTCACAATTTCAATATCCAACGGTTTTACTGGTAACTTTATGATTAAACTGGTAAAAATGGCGATATTACTAATCAACCCAAAAAGTAATAGGCGGACCGGACGGGTCTGCTTGATTACACTGTTGTTATGCACCAAAGGAACTGTGAAGTGCCACAAGACGATCACTATGTAGCGCAGACATATCTAAGAGAATTTACGGATGAGTCTGGGTGTTTGACGCCGTATTACAAAAACGGTCGAACCACCATTGGTAAGAAGAAAACGCCAAGACAAGTCTGCTACGAAAGCGACGGTGATTCCAACAACTACTTTGACAATCCACGAATACTTGATGAGTATCTACCACATATCGAAAACCCGTGGGCTAATAACATTAAAAGACTAGGCTCTGGCGACGTTGATGCAGATTGCAAGTATGAGATAGGGGCATACATCGCCTTTTTAAGATCATGTACTCCAACAGCGAAGCGACTCGGTGCGCGAGCTATCAGTGCAAATATGCAACCGTTGGTCGATAAAACTCTAGCCGAACATTTTCATGAACTCGGGGAAACAACTGATGAGGTAAGGTCAACCATTGCGGCGGCAATAAAAAATAGAGAAATCAAGGCAGTCGTTGATGAAGAATATGCTCACGCGATATCTATTCAGAATCTGATTCACTCGGCATACAGATTTTATTGTTCCCACTGGTTGGTTTTAGTGAATACGACGGATGTTCCATTTATTGCAAGCGACAATCCCGCTGGATTGTTTTATGCAGAGATGAATCCCCAATTTGCAATGGTATTTGTTCCTCTCACACCAGCCT
>JACPVK010000263.1 GCA_016191795.1 Gammaproteobacteria bacterium | reverse complement strand
TGGATCAAGGACGGCCGGGTGTTAATCAACGGTGCCGTACCGCGCGCCAAGGACAAGGTGGAAGGCTTTGAGACGATTGAGCTGCAAGTGGTGCCGGAACCACATGACACGTCTGTGCTGCCGCAGGATATTGCACTCGATGTGGTGTATGCCGACGACGATATTATTGTGATTAACAAATCGGTGGATCTGGTGGTGCACCCGGCCGCCGGACATGTCGATGGCACACTGCAAAATGCCCTGCTGCATTTCGATGCGTCGCTGGTCGAAGTTCCGCGAGCCGGCATTGTGCATCGGCTGGATAAGGACACCACCGGTTTGCTGGTGGTGGCACGCAACATCAAGGCGCACAAATTACTGGTTGAGCAACTTCAGGCCCGCGAGTTTGCCCGCGAATATCAGGCCGTGGTGCGCGGTGTGATGACGGCCGGCGGTACCATCGATGAACCCATAGGCCGTGATCCGCGCGATCGCAAACGCATGGCGGTGCGTTTTGATGGCAAGCCTTCGGTGACGCATTATCGGGTGATACAACGATTCGGCCATCACACCCATGTAAGAGTGCAGCTGGAAACCGGCCGCACTCATCAGATACGTGTGCATCTGACGCATATGCATTTTCCCATCATCGGCGACCCGGTTTATGGTGGTCGATTACAACTGCCGCGCGCTGCCAGCGATTTGCTCAAAGCCACCTTGCGCGGCTTCAAACGCCAGGCCCTGCATGCGGCAAAGCTGGGTCTGGAGCATCCGGTTACCGGTGAATACATGGAATGGGAAGCGCCATTGCCCGACGATATGCAGCAATTAATCAGAGTGCTTGCCAGTGAAGACCTTGCCTGAGTTTTTAGTCGCCAACTGGCCGGCACCGGCCAATGTACGTGCCGGAGTCACAACTCGCCAGGGTGGTGTTAGTGTGGCGCCGTATGATGGTTTTAATCTGGCCACTCATGTTGGTGATAATCCGGCAGCGGTGGCACAAAACCGCGCACTACTGAGAACAACACTAAAGTTACCCGCTGAACCCGTGTGGCTGGAACAGGTACATGGCGTGGCGGTAGTCAATGCAGCCACGACAAAAATTTTTTGTGCGGATGCGTCGTACGCCAGCGAAAAAAATATTGTTTGCACGGTGATGACGGCGGATTGCCTGCCGGTATTAATTTGTAATCGCGCCGGCACCAAAGTCGCGGCAGCCCATGCCGGCTGGCGTGGGTTACATGCCGGTGTGATTGAAGCGTCGATTTCTGTTTTGCAGGAAACACCCGACAATATTCTGATATGGCTGGGCCCGGCGATTGGACCGCAGGCGTTTGAAGTGGGCGATGAAGTACGCACCGCGTTTGTAAATGATCTGCCGCAAACGGCTGCTGCTTTTAAAGCGACCAGTCCCGGACACTGGCTGGCTGATATTTATCAGCTGGCACGATTACGTCTGGCGCGTATTGGCGTGAATAATGTTTACGGTGGTGACCTGTGTACCTACACGGATCAACAGCGTTTTTATTCGTACCGCCGCGATGGTAAAACCGGGCGTATGGCGAGTTTGATCTGGATTGTGTAGGAGCGGGCCATACCCGCGACAAGATCAAAAGAAAAAGTCCGCAAATGAACGCTAATAAACGCAAATAAAAGCAAAGGGATTTTTAAAGAAAAATATAGCTATGGGTTTGTATGATGTTCTTGATGTACGAGCAGGCGTAACTCAATATGAATGCCTCCTGGTCAATTTATGATTAATGAGATGGCGGAATTCATGATTCATGTTTTTTCTTTATTTGCGTTTATTAGCGTTCATTTGCGGACTTAATTTTTTCCTTTTATTTAACGGAGACACACATGAACTGGAGTGTACTGACACTGGTTGGCGCGGATCGTCCCGGTATTGTTGCGGCGGTTTCAAAAACGTTATTTGAGGCCGGTTGTGAACTGGCTGAAGCATCCATGATGCGTCTGGGCGGCAACTTCGCCATCATGTTGCGTGTGGCACATGCACCCAAAGCAAATTTACGCGGCATACTGGCACCGGTGGTGCATGCCATGAATTTGCATTTGCATATTGACGAAGATGTGGCGACTGAAGCGCATCATGTTGAGCCGGATGTATTGATTACTGTATACGGTGCAGATCGCGCAGGCATCGTTGCGCAAGTGACATCCGCGTTAGCGCAGGCCGGATTAAATATTATTGATCTGGAAACCGCTGTGGGTGGCACGGCCGAAAAACCGATTTACATCATGTCCATCGAAGGTAATGCCAGCGCCGGTATGGAAAAATTACAGCAGGCAGTCGATGGACTGGCAAAAGATATCGAAGTGACATTGATACCGATCGATACCATGGTAGGTTGATATGGCGCTGGAGATTTTGACCTATCCGGATGAACGTCTGAAACAATTATCCGAACCGGTGCCAGTGATTGATGCACGCATTGTGGATTTTATACGCGAACTCGAAGCAACCCGGTTGGCTGGCCCCAGTGCCTGCGGTATTGCAGCACCGCAAGTCGGTGTGTTTCAACGCATAGTGATTGTGGATGTGTCGAACATGAAAAAACCGGTGGCCAACCACGGCCACATGATCATGATCAACCCCGAAATCATCGAACACGATGGTATGACCATGGGCCGTGAAGGCTGTTTGTCGGTACCCGAATTCACCGGCAATGTCATGCGCGCCGAAAAAATCAAAATCCATTTTCAAAATCCGCAGGGCGAAGTGATTGAATTTGAAACCGCCGGTTTCGAAGCCCGCGCCATTCAGCATGAAATGGATCATCTGGATGGCTTGCTGTTTCTCGATCGGCTGGTGAGTCGGCGTACGGATTTGTTTCGGCGCAAACAGAAATAAGTTTTTAAGTGTTAAAGGTTTAATGCAGGAGCGGGCCATGCCCGCGACCGGTTGGTAAAAGCATTAGTCAGCAAATTGCGCCGCTCTTGCGCATCCTGCGCGCGCGGCATTCGCACATCCATGTGCATCACGCAAATAAACGCTATTAAGGCAAAGCAGCATTTTTTATTTGCGTGTATTTGCGTACATTTGCGGACTCAGTCTTTAAATACCTGTCGCGGGCATGGCCCGCTCCTACAGTACATAGTGTC
>JACPVK010000262.1 GCA_016191795.1 Gammaproteobacteria bacterium | reverse complement strand
GGCTTGATGACGAAGCCGCCATTGTTAAAAGTGTTTTCGATGGAGCTGACGAAACCGTTGCTGAATGTGGTTTTGCGGGCATCGGTCCAGCCGGTGCCGTTCCACATATCGGTCCAGGTGTTTTCGAACAGCAGCTGCACCACCAGTTCACGTTCGATTTCGCGGTTGCTGTCGTCAACATTCCAGGTTTCGCAATAAATGGTATTGGCGTCGGTTTGCTGGCTGACATGGGCCAGTTCGTGGGCGAGTAAATGTTTGCCTTCGGCGCTGCCCGGATTGTATTGGCCCGCATCGAATCCGATGTGATAGTTTTGGGTGTAGGCACGGGCATTGAGATTTTTTGCCGTGGCATGTGCGGCGGCATCGTCGTGAATGCGTACCTGACTTAAGTCATGACCAAAACGCGGTTCAAAATAATGGCGCAGTGAATGGGGTAAAGGCTGGCCGCTGCCGGTGGTGGCGCGGGTGTTATTGGACGCGGTTGCCGACAGCGAGGCATCGGCGCTTTTACCCTGAATTTTGCCCGCGACCTGTGTGGTTGCCGACAGGGCTGATCTGACAGGTGCCTGCTCGCCGTTATGCCGCATCACACTATCTGCCATGCGATCAGCCTCGATCTCATGCGCATCTTGATGATGACTGACACGGTAAGCACCGGGGCTGCGGCCGAGTAATTTATCCTGTATGGCCAGATTACTGATGGCATGAGTAGCCGGCGAACGCTGGCGACCCTGTGCCCCTGAATAGTGTAAAGGCGTAACTATGCCTTTTATCCTCGTCCTTAAACTATGCATTTTTCTACCCTGTTCTGCTTTAGTTGGCGTATATCTAATGTAGTCCGGCGGCGTTGGAACTACAACACTCCACAGCACTCCACAGTGGTTCGTGGTAACCATCGACAACAGACCTGGAATCGGCCGTATTTATGTCCGTAAATAGCGACCGGGTTGCCAGGTAAAACAAGCACTTAAAAAGCCGGGTTGCCGTAAATAATTTATATCAAGTAGTTGTTTTTAAAGGAAATATAGACTAACTGGGGGTGGTTATGTGTGCCTGCGGCACGGTTGATTCGCGTGTCGCCCACACACGCAAGTGCGGTTCAAATCCTCTCGTCGACCAATTAAATCAATAAGATATTTTATCCTGTCCGTAAATGTGTCCGTAAATCCTTCACAGGGTCTCTTTCTTTAATTATCGCTTGCAGATTTCATGTGCCTCTCATACGCATTTTTTGAAATGCTGCATGGGCTTGGTGCAATTGATGGGATTGACCAGGTCATTTCGAACTGCGCCACACGGTGGCGCTGTTCTGTAAACTGCGCCATTGTTCATAAGAACTGCGCCAAATCGCCATGACGATACGAGTAATCATTCTTTTGTTATGGTTCACCTGCCTTATCTGCAGCCATTTACAGACATCAACAAGCGTACCTCACGCCTTGCTGCCAATTTGCCATTGATTCGTACCAATTTGTGCCCGCTAACATTTCTCGATGTGCCGGAACAAGCCATAGTCGTGCGATTCTGGGTGTATATGAATTGGCACGTGTTGAGTTGTTGCGTGATGTGTATGTGTGGGCGTATGAACGTTCAACACAGGAGTACCTGGCAATCAAGCAGGATCTCGTGGAGCCAGATCCCTTGCGTCTGGCTTATCGTGATGTCATCAAAAATATCATCCGTGATGTCATTCTTCATCCTGAGCAGGATGTGCTCGGTTTCATAAAAATGCAAGTTGCTCAGCTTGTTAATGCGGCGGATAGAAATAATCTAGAATCACTCTTGATAGATGAGTTGCGTCGATTGCATGAGGGTGTGTTGGCTCGATATGGAATAAGGCCATCTGAATTTGTGCAGTGGAAGGCAAAACAACAGTATTCGTGATCATGACTTAATGCAGGGAATGCTATGCCTGATAATGACGAAAAATTAATCAGGTTGTGGGAAGAAAATGCGTGTCTTGTTAATTTGCTGATGTCGCGTGGCATAGAGTGGAAGAAAATGGAAGCCTTACAGGTATAGAAAAATTCTGCTGAAACATCTCATTTTTCTACGGAAGAAAAGATTGCGTTATTACTTTGGCGTGCCGATGTCTATCCAGTGTGCTGGCAAAGTAAAAACGGCAAATCAGGATATTTTCCTGCATGCCAGAATGGATGCTCATGTTCGGCGGAATTCGCACCTCGTCATGCAACGGCTTGTCTTTGACATGCGCAACCATTCCAGGCCTGAATTGGTGCGCATGTATTCGTTGCGATTTTTCTTATGCCCAGGAACATTTGAAATAACAATATTGTCATTTGAAGTCAATATGATTGTTTTTCGGGTACAGGGTTTTTTAGAGAAGTCAGTGTCAAAGCCCGGCTTCTCCAATCAGGCATCATAAGCAGTTTGTACACGGGGCAGGGTTCTGTAGCTGTATTTTGACTGGCTAATTTCCGGGTTTCTGGTAGCAGGACGGTAGGCTGATTTAATATTAAGATACTCTAATGCGTAAATGGACTGATATTTGCAGGCATGCACAATTGATGCTGTTTGTTGGAATAACGGCTTGCTTTCTGCATTAAAAAATGTTTTTCTAATAATTCAGTATTCGCTTAATACTGATTCGTGGGATCAGATGGATAGAGCCCATGGTGGTGGTCAATTTGCCTGCTGACTTCCTGCTTTCCATAGCATATCTATCAGTGGTGTAGACGATAACTGGCAGGTAAGTTCCTGATTTATCTGTTTTACTCCGGCTCGTCACAGTCATTCGATCCTTAATTTACGCCCTGGTTATATTTTGGGTTTTGTTTTACAACCTGTTTCGTATTTAAAATGGGAAGACAGGAAGTTCATGTAAACAACAGGTTACAGGCTGGTTATGTTTTCGGTGTGTTATTTTGTAAATTATTTTCAGCTTCAGCAATGGAGTGCTGGTATCTCTCTTGCACCTGTCATGCACCAGGCGGGACAATACTGTTATCTGTTGCACGGATATCTTAATTGGGTGGTGGTTGGCTTTAGACGTTTCTACTAGTAAATTCAACAAGGAGAGTTATAAAAATGATCAATATTATTGTTGTTTCTGAAATTCGGATCTACTGTGAAGGGTTAAGCCAGATTCTTGCCGGCATTGATCGCGTCAATGTTATTTGTTCCTGCAGTAACAGCGAAAATGCCTTAAGCCTGATTGAAGCGCATGTCCCCGATGTGGTGTTGCTTGATATGACCATGGCCTGGAGCCGTAATCTCGCGCAGCATATAGCGGAACTCGAGGATAGTGTAAAAATCGTCGCGCTTGCGGTTCCTTATGATGAAGCCAATATTCTGCAGTGTGCCGAACCGGGTATTACCGGTTATGTGCCCAGGGAAGCTTCGGTGGATGAGCTGATCGATGCGGTAGTAGGCGCCGCAAAAGGCGAGTGT
>JACPVK010000261.1 GCA_016191795.1 Gammaproteobacteria bacterium | reverse complement strand
TTGAATATGGATTATGACTCCATCGCCAAGGGTGGTGGTTCCATGCTCGGATCCGGTGCGGTGATTGTTATGGACGACACAACAGATATGGTTAAAGTGTTACAACGCATTTCGCGTTTTTATTTTTCCGAATCCTGTGGTCAATGCACACCGTGTCGCGAAGGTACCGGCTGGTTATATCGCATGCTGACTCGCATCGTGGAAGGCAAGGGCCAGATGGAAGATCTCGATAAGCTTGACGATATTGCCAGCAAAATTGAAGGCCGCACTATTTGTGCGCTGGGTGATGCGGCGGCGATGCCGGTGCGCAGTTTTGTAAAACATTTTCGTCCCGAATTCGAATATTACATTCAACATAAACGCAGTATGGTGGGCGCAGCATGACAGAAGAACTGGTTACCTTTACAGTTGATGGTCAGGAGCTGAAGGCGCCTAAAGGTGCCATGCTGATTACAGCTACCGATGCAGCGGGCATTACCATTCCGCGTTTTTGTTACCACAAAAAATTATCCGTCGCCGCCAATTGCCGTATGTGCCTGGTGGATGTTGAAAAAGCACCCAAGCCATTGCCCGCCTGCGCGACACCGATCATGCCCGGCATGGTTGTGCACACCAAATCAGCCAGAGCCATTGCCGCACAAAAATCGGTGATGGAATTTTTACTGATTAATCATCCGCTCGATTGCCCGATCTGTGACCAGGGCGGTGAATGTGAATTGCAGGATGTGTCCATGGGTTTTGGTGGCGACGTGTCGCAATACACCGATATCAAGCGCGTGGTGTTTGATAAAGACATAGGCCCGCTGATTTCCACTGAATTAACCCGTTGTATTCAATGCACACGTTGCATCCGTTTTGGCGAAGAAATTGCCGGCATGCGCGAACTGGGTGCCACCGATCGCGGCGATCGCATGGTGATTGGTACCTTTATAGAAAAAAGTGTTGATTCGGAAATGTCGGGCAATGCGATTGATGTGTGTCCGGTGGGTGCATTAACGGCTAAGCCTTCACGCTTCACCGCGCGTGCCTGGGAACTGGTGCAGCATCCGGCGATTGCTCCGCATGATGGCGTGGGCTCCAATATTTATATTCACACCTGGCGCGGTAAAGTGGTGCGTGTGGTGCCGCGTGAAAATGAAGCACTCAATGAAGTGTGGATTTCCGATCGTGATCGTTTCAGTTATCAGGGTTTGTACGCCAAAGATCGTTTGTCACGACCCATGATTAAAGTCGAAGGCGCATGGAAAGAAGCCGGCTGGGATGAGGCGCTGCAATTTGCTGTCAACGGTTTGCAGGCGGTTATTCGCAAAAATGGCGCTGATGCTTTGGGTGCCTGGACATCACCGGCTGCCACGCTGGAAGAATTATATTTGCTGCAAAAAATTACCCGCGGTCTGGGTAGCGGCAATATTGATCATCGATTACGTCAGGTAGATTTTTCAGATCAGGCTATTGCGCCCGTCATGCCCTGGCTGGGACAAAATATCGAAGCGCTGGAAAAAATTAACGCCGCGCTGTTAGTGGGTTCGCATGTGCGCAAGGATCAGCCCATGATTGCTCACCGCTTGCGTAAGGCGGCGATCAAAAACAGGGCGCGTATCAGTTTTGTTAATCCAAGAAAATTCGACTGGCATTTTCCGGTGGCACATGAATGTGTGTCGCCTGATATGGTGCAGCAGCTGGCCGCTATTGCCAAAGCCTGTGGTGTTAATGCATCACACCTGTCGGCATTAACGAGTGCAGCAAAAGTTGAAGCCATACATCAGCAAATTGCCGATGAATTAAAACAGGCGCAAAACGCAACCGTATTAATTGGCAATATGGCCATGCAACATCCGCAACTGGCAGCGATTCGCCAGCTGGCTGCGGCGATTGCCGAAGCAACTAACAGTGTGCTGGGTTATTTACCGGAAGCGGGCAATACCGCCGGTGCCTGGCTGGCCGGTGCGGTGCCACATCGCGGAGTGGCCGGTAACGACACCCGCATTCAGGGCAAGGCATTTGCAGATATGTCCTGCAAGGCGCTGCTCACCTTTAATATCGAACCCGAATTTGATTGCGCCAATGGCAGCAAGGCCTTAACCCATGTTAAAGCCGCTGAATTTGTCGTGGCTGTTAGCAGCTTTGCGACCGACACCATGAAAGCCTATGCCGATGTTATTTTGCCACTGGCCACGTTCACCGAAACCTCCGGCACCTATGTGAATGGCGAAGGGTTCTGGCAAGGTTTTCAGGGTGTGACCTCACCTTATGGCGAATCGCGTCCGGGCTGGAAAATTTTACGTGTGCTGGGCAATCTTTTTAATCTCGAGGGTTTTGACTACACCTCATCACAGGATGTGAAAGATGAATTAAAAGCGCAATGCCAGTCCCTGCAGTTAAATAACAAACTGGCGGCACAGACACCGGTAGTTGAAAAAATGAATGGCAAGTTGCAGCGTCTGGGTGATGCGCCCATTTACACTATCGATGCCGTGGTGCGTCGTGCAACCGCTCTGCAAAAAACCGCTGACGCCATGCAATCGGTGGTTCATCTCAACAGCCAGCAGGCAAAGGCCAGTGGTGTCATGAACGCGCAAAAAATCAAGGTGACTCAGGCGGATGGTTACGCTTATTTGCCCATCGCCATTGACGAAAATATTCCGGATGGTTGCGTATGGATTGCGGCAGCCACTGACGGCACCATCGGTTTGGGTGCGACATTCGGTGCCATTGAAATAGAGCCAATATAAATTGAGAACTCCAATGAACATATCCAACGGGAATTTCCGGCATGCTTGATTCAATGCTCTCGGCCTTGCCATTCTGGAACATGCTGCCGCAAGCGCTGCAGACGGTGATTCCGATTGTCATAAAAATTGTTGTCATCATGGTGCCGCTGATGCTGGCCGTGGCCTATGTCACGTATTTCGAACGTAAAGTCATAGGCTTTATGCAAGTGCGCATTGGGCCCAATCGCGTGGGTTTTTTTGGGTTCAGTTTGTGGGGGCTGGGTCAGCCGATTGCCGATGCCGTCAAACTGATGTTCAAGGAAATTATTATTCCCACCAATGCCAGCCGTTATCTGTTTTTAACTGCGCCGGTATTATCCATAGGGCCGGCGCTGGCCATCTGGGCGGTTATTCCGTTTGATGATGGCATGGTGCTGGCTAATCTTAACGCCGGTTTGTTGTACATACTGGCGCTCACTTCCATGGGCGTGTACGGCATCATCATTGCCGGCTGGGCCTCCAATTCCAAATACGCCATGATGGGTGCGCTGCGTTCTGCGGCGCAGGTGGTGGCTTACGAAATCGCCATGGGTTTTGCGCTGGTGGGCGTGTTGATGGCCAGCGGCAGTTTGAATATCGGTGACATAGTACTGAAACAGCAGGGTGGTGTGAGCAGCTGGTTTTTCCTGCCGTTGTTACCGTTATTTTTTGTGTATTTTATTTCCGGTATCGCCGAAACCAATCGCGCACCGTTTGACG
>JACPVK010000260.1 GCA_016191795.1 Gammaproteobacteria bacterium | reverse complement strand
GCGATCGCTGAACCAGTTCAGCATATAACTGCTGGATTGATTACCGGCGATTTGCATATCGGGCGCGCCCAGCAAACCTTGTTGCACGGCAAACAATAATGTTGATAAGGCAAAAAATGTCAGAACGACCATACCAGCCTGTATGAAATTAAACTGTCTGGTGTAGCGTGTCATATCGGCTTTTCCGCGCCAGCGCAAAGCAAACAACCAGCCGGCGACCAGCAAGGTTGCAGCGGGTGATGTCGTGCTAAGACCTATACCTAACAATACCCAGTGCGCTAATGTCAGGGGAATATCTTTTACCCGGCTCAAACCGGCCGCGGCTATCACAATAACAAACAGCACACCCCAGAAAAGCACGGCCGGTCCCAGTAACGGGCCACCTGCCAGTAACACCCAGCGCTGGTTACCGGGTTTTATGGCCAGACTGGTGTTGACATTGTCACTGCCCAAATTGACTTCCGGGCTATTGAACTTGCCAAAGCCTATGCCTCTGGTTTCACGCCATTTGATAACGGCCTGATGTGATCCCGGTGTTAAGGGCAAGGCGACTACACCGGCATTGATACGCACCGGCACATTGTTACCATTAAGGCTAACACTGAGTAATTCCGCATCAGATGGCAGGCGAACTTCATGCTGTCCACCCAGACTGCTGCGCAGGCTTAATTGCAATTCGGCATCGGTAATATTTTCACCCGGTGTTATTAATAAATAACTGCGATCAATCGTCAGCGTGTTGCCCGCCACACCTTGTGGCCGCGTCATTTTTAACAGGACGGATTCGCCTGGCCAGGGTTGCCATTGCGGTTGCCAGTATTGCCCATCGCGTTGATGATAAATGACCGGTATGCCTTCATATTCCACGTGCCAGATCGGGCTGGCGTTGAGTAGCCAGATTTCGCGGAATGGCACATTGTCACTGGCTTTTAATGTCAGTTGCTCGGTCACAGCCAGTGTTGATCGCCAGTTAAAATCACGACGATTATCATTGAGTGTGATAACAGCAAAACCGTTATCAACTTTTATGCCTTCGCTAATAACCGATTCACCCGGCAATAATGGAATACGCAAAATGGCCGGCAATGCCGTACCGGATTGTAATTGCACGGTGGTATCAACAGACCAGTCGAGCTCGAGATCAAGACGACGCGTGACATCGGCAAACACCGGAATATCAGACGGTATGTTTTTTCCACTCTTGCCCGGCTGCTGACTGGCCACACGTGTAAACGTGATGGCGTTGATGGCACTGATGGACTGATCCATACCATCTGTGCTCCAGCCACTTGCCTTCACATCGATCGCATGCGGCTTGAGCAGATAATCAAGCTTAAGCTGACTAAGGTGTGCAACCTTGCCTTCGATCTCAATACGATGTGCACCGGGCTCGACACTCAACCACAAATATTGATCTTGCCGGCGAAATAATCCCGCGGCTGTTTTACCATCAACCGTTACTCGTGACGGCGTCCACTTCTGAACCGGTACGGGCAAGGGCACGGCCACATTTTCTTTTGCATGCAAACGCAAACTTAGCCTGAGACTATTTGCATTGATATCAACATCCATGGATTCAATGCTGGCACACTCTGGCAAACAATCTTTGGGTTTAACAAGATAAGCCTGTAACTCTTTTAATAATTCTGCAGACGGATATTCAGCCATGGCCGGCGTTGGCATACCGGTACCGATCACACTCAATAATAATATCAGGCCAGTAACCGTAGCACCCGGCTTAAACGTTTTCAGTGATAATTTTATGGCGTTATAGTCAAACAATCGCCATGCCAGTAACACCATCAAGGCAATGCAAACAATATTGAACACGCGGAATACCAACGGTGACATGTAGAGCAACTGTATACGTTGCGATTGATTAACCGGGCCATCCCATTCAATGCGATATTTTTTCCATTCCCACGACGGTAATCCGGGTCCAGTCTGGATTAATGCATTGGGATCAACCTGCATCTGCTTTTCAAATTCCGGAGCTTCTGCATACGATATTTCTTTTTTTAACTTGCTATAGCTATCAACCGATGAGGATTCGGACATGGCTGGCGCGCTGAGCAGGACATCAACCGCGTCTCCATCCGCCTCCATTGCATATTCATCTTCCTGAACTAACGGCTGAATAATTCCCGGCTGCTCCAGTTGTGGATAGAGTGACAAACGAATATGCGTTACCGCAAAGTCCAGTAATAAAATCGCCAGTACCAGAGTCGTTACATTGCGGTAATGCATCAGCCATTGTTGCAGACGCCCGGCCGACAGGGCGCGCAACAGGGCGATGGTGACAATCAGATTTAACCAGATATATTGCGGCGCATCGATTTCGTGCCACGTCAGTGTCAGCGTGACCACTGCAACCACACCCCACACTCTGCCCCACAGGCGATAGGCAGCAATGCTGGTAATCAACACCATAAAAAAATCCATCAAGGTCCAGCGATTAAACCAGGACGCCGGTGCGTGCGCACCTGCCACATGAATCAATCTATAACCCATAGGCAAATTTAACTCGGCACTCACCTTGTTAAAGGCGCTATCCCATCCGGTTGCAGAAAGATCATGCGTGCTGGCTACAATACGGCTATCTGCCTGCAGGTTAATATTGCCCTGACGCACTTCTACACCTTGCTGATCCGCACTGGATAATTGCGTAATAAATTGCGGCTCGCCATCCAGCGTAACCTGGCCCAGCTTTAACTCAGGCAAGGCATTTAATCGCCAGTGTTGTGACAGCGTACCGGTGATAGTGTCTTTAACGGTGATGCCCTCACCCTCAAAATCAAGCCATAACACGCGCTTTAATGTCAGCTGATCCGGCTCCGGATCAGGATTGCCGCGTTTTACAACATCCAGTTCCAGCGTCTCGCCCTGAGTCACTAAATAGGCCGGCAAACTTTTCCACTCATCCGGCAATTGCGTTTGCGTGGGATCGATACTTTGCCTGCCGGTTATTTTTACCATGCGTATCTGTGACTGATGGTCAAACACCCAGACTTCTTTTTCTGGCCAGGGTTTTTCATTTTTTGCCAGCTGAAACTGTTCAAGGCTGGCCATGTGCAGTGTTTCCACATCCAGCACCCATCTGCCTGGCCTTACTTGCAGATGCAATACACCCTGCGCATCGAGTCGTGCCGGCAATCGACTATTAATGGCGGCCGGCCTGAAATCTTTCAGCACACTGCCTGTTAACTGAATTTCACGTTGCTGTCCCGACACATCCACGGCAATGGATGTGGTAACTCGCAGCGGAATGCTATCGGTAATTTTTCGAAACACCTGGATATCAAGACGATTATTTTCTTTCGGCGCCGCAGTTGTATCCTTGAGCCAGAGTTGACCATTACGCATATCCGGTTGATCAACCGTATTATTATTCAGTGTTAAATATACCAACCCGGATTCGTCGGCAACGGGCAAGGAATTGGGCAATGACGTCCAGATAAATTTTCCTTCTATCGAATGCGCTCCGGGCGTGAGCTCTATAGCCGGGCGATTATTTCGATTAATGACAATGGCTGGTTTTTGATTATCCATAACCATTTGCGGCCATTGATCAGGCCCACCGGGTAAACTCACCCAGGATTTTTTATGCACCTGCCATTGCTGGGTAAAGCTGCCGCCATTTGTCGATAACCGGAACTTTAACGAGGCCGGGAATGCACAAAAATGCGCGTTGGCGTTATAGAGTATCGGACAGGACACTTCCGGTGTGTCTCTTAAAACCCAGTCGGTCCAGGCCGATAAATCACGAGGTATTATGTTATCGCTTGCAGAGAAAACCGCTTGCAGTGGCATCCAGATAATAAACATAAATGCCGACAGGATTATTCTTTTCATATTATGTCCTTTGCAGATTTATAAAACGCCAAACAAAAACAGAACTGTTTTTTCAACACAGGAATCGTCGCAAATGCAGACGCTGAGACATATCTTGTGCTTGCTGACTTAAAATGAATTTCATTATTTACGCTAAAGAACCTGTGATTAAGTCAGAAAATATCAGTACTCTCGTCATTCCCGAATGCTTTTGTCGGGAATCTCGGCGATATTTCACGGAGATTCCCGACAAAAGCATTTGGGAATGACGTTGATTTTTTGTGGTGGACACTTGTTCAGAGGTTTCCTAAAGAGTCAATGTAATTACTTAGCATGCCAGTTGCGCCAGCGCACGCCGCACCACACCAACGTCGCCCGGCCTGGTTGCCGATTTAACTTTACTCAATAACAGTTACCAAAGATACGAGGTATTTACTTGTCCAGCAAAAGACAAGACCCCAGTTCATTTGTAAAGTCAGGTCGCATCTTTGTCCTCCAGTTTGCGAAAGACCAATTGCATAATCTCGTTAATGGTTTTTGTATTTACAGCCTCTTCATCAGAAATATTAATACTGAATTCCTTTTCAAGAGCACAAACAATTTCAACATCCACCATTGAGTCGAAGTCAAAAAAGAAATTAAGATTCTTCGAGAAATCGTCCGTATCAGTCAAACGAGACATATCCGCCAGTAGTTGCTCCTCAAGAATTTTACGAACGCCAGAAACAACATGGAGAGGCACACCTCTATCCTTGAAATATTTTTCATAAAATTGATCGATTGCAAGCTGTTCACGCCCAGCAAATACAGCCTCGAATTTCTTATTCCGTTGGTGAGATTCGGAACGCGAAAATACAATAGCGAGTATTGCAACTCCCACGACTATAGCTGAAGTAATCACAAGTTCCATAGTGACCTAACAGTGTAATAAAGCGGACCCACCGGACAGCCTGTTACTTTTTAGAAGGATATGGCTTAGTAAGTCGTTTCAGGGACAACGGCACCGGGTTTCCTGTAACTAACGCGACAAGCGCGTAACCCCTTTTCGAGGAGTCGTCCTTCTTTGTAAGCCTACAAAAGGCATTTGCTACATTTTGAATGCATGCGATATCAAATCGCTTCTGCATATCATCTGGAAATACGGATAAATATGCAGCCATTTCAGCGGAGGATGAAGCTCTGTAGTCACAACCACTGTCACAACTGATATTTTTCCATGAAGCGCTGCCTTGTTTTCCTTCCATGACCCATTTGCCATTAGTTTTAGATAATCGCATTTGCATATTACTGTGTTGATTATTCTTTCCAGCTAGTTCGTAGGTGGCGATATCGATATCTGATATTTCTCCAGCAAGCGCTGAAAGTGGAGCGAGGAAAACGGCGGCTAT
>JACPVK010000259.1 GCA_016191795.1 Gammaproteobacteria bacterium | reverse complement strand
ATATTGCTGAGATTCCCGACAAAAGCATTCGGGAATGACTAAAGAAATAGTATTGTATGTCTTAATCAGATGGTTCCTTAAGTAACCGTCCCTAACTTCTGTAGAACCTATGCCCAAAAAAAATGCACAGCTAAATGAAGCACAGTTAAAAATCCAGGCCGCACGTCACCATGATCCGTTCTCGGTACTGGGTATGCACAAACAGGATAATACGTATTCCGTCTGTGTATTCTCACCGCATACCCAAACACTCTCGCTACCTGAATATCAGATTGATTTAATACGCATACCCGATAGTGACTTTTTTTACTGGTCTGGCAGCACCGCCATTTCGACACCCTATCAATTAAAACGCCTGAACGATCAGGGTCACACCAGCGTTTACCACGACCCTTACAGCTTTCCCACCCAGTTATCGGATTACGATATTCATTTATATGGTGCCGGCAGCCATTGGCATATCTACCGCATTCTGGGTGCGCATTTAACGCAATCTCTCGGCGTTCCCGGCGTGTTACTGGCCACCTGGGCGCCCAATGCCGAGCGTGTCAGCGTGGTGGGTGACTTCAATAACTGGGATGGCCGGTGTCATCCCATGCGTAATCGTGGCGCCTGTGGTATCTGGGAAATATTCATTCCCGAAATGACAGCTGGCTCACTCTACAAGTTTGAAATTCGCAACCGGGACAGCGGAGCGGTCTTCACCAAAACCGATCCCTACGGCCAGCAATTCGAATTACGCCCCAAAACTTCTTCTATTGTCTGCCAGGAAAACACCTGGAAATGGCAGGATGCCCGATGGATGCAACAACGCCAGACATTCGACTGGCTGCACCAGCCCATGTCGATTTACGAAGTGCATTTGAGCTCCTGGCAAAAAGATGAAAACGGACATTTTCTGAATTACCGCGAACTGGCGCATCGCCTGGTGAGTTATTTACAAACCACGGGCTTCACCCATATTGAATTGTTACCCATTACCGAACATCCACTGGATGCATCGTGGGGTTATCAAACCACCGGTTATTTTGCCGCCACCAGCCGCTTTGGCAGCACCGACGATTTTCGTTATTTTGTCGATTACTGCCATCAACATAACATCGGTGTATTCCTCGACTGGGTACCCGCGCATTTTCCAAAAGATGCACACGGCCTGGCACGTTACGATGGCAGTGCTTTGTATGAGCACGAAGACCCGCGCCGCGGTGAACATCGTGACTGGGGCACTCTTATATATAACTACGGCCGCAACGAAGTGAAAAACATGTTACTGGCCAGCGCCCTGTTCTGGCTCGAAGAATGTCACATCGATGGTTTACGTGTCGATGCGGTCGCATCCATGCTGTATCTGGATTACTCCCGCGAACATGGCGACTGGGTACCCAATATGTACGGCGGCAACGAAAATCTGGAAGCCATTGCGTTCTTCCGTGAACTCAATTCCGTTACCCATGCACAACATCCCGGCACGGTCATCATGGCTGAAGAATCCACCGCCTGGCCGCAGGTAACTCGCCCGACGCACGTCGGTGGCCTGGGTTTTTCCATGAAATGGAATATGGGCTGGATGCACGACACACTCAGTTATATGAGCAAGCCACCCATATACCGGCATTATCATCACAACCAGCTCACCTTTGGCCTGCTGTATTTATTCACCGAGAATTTCATTCTGCCGTTTTCCCACGATGAAGTGGTACATGGCAAAGGTTCCATGCTCAATAAAATGCCCGGTGATGAATGGCAAAAATTTGCCAATTTACGTTTGCTCTACACCTATATGTTTACCTACCCCGGTAAAAAGCTGTTGTTCATGGGTTGCGAATTTGGCCAGGGCCTGGAGTGGAATCATAATGCAAGCCTCGACTGGTATGTGCTCCAGTACGCGCCACATCATGGCGTGCAAAAACTGATAGGCGACTTAAACAAACAATACCGCGAACACCCCGCCCTGTATCGCCACGATTTTGAACACAGCGGTTTTGAATGGATAGACTGTAATGACACCGATCAGTCAGTGCTGTCCTATCTGCGCCGCTGCGAAGGCGAAACCCTTGTTGTCATCTTGAATTTCACACCGGTTCCGCGTTACAACTACCGGGTTGGGGTTCCGCAGTCCGGGCAGTATCGGGAAATCATTAATTCCGATTCGGAATATTACGCCGGTACCAATATGGGAAATTATGGTGTGCTACATTCACAGGACATTGCCTGGATGAACCGGCCGTGTTCAGTGGAATTAACACTGCCACCACTGGCTGGGGTGGTTTTGAAATTGTCTTAAACAGATGGAGCTGAATAACAATTCGACACAGAGACGCAGAGAAACAGAGATTTATTGAATGTCCACGGCAGAACCTTCACTCATTCCTCACACACAGGCTTATATAATCAAGCTTTACCTCCGCGCCTCTGTGCCTCTGCGTCAAAACATCCATTTTTTTCTCATGACCAAACATGAATAAAATCCTGTTTGTTACCAGCGAAGCCTATCCCTTTATTAAAACCGGCGGCCTGGGTGATGTAGCCGGCAGCCTGCCGCGTGCCCTGCAAAAATGCAAACAGGACATACGCCTGCTATTGCCCGGCTATCGCAGTGTCATGGCGCAAATAAAAAACCCGCAGGTCATTGCCGAAGCCTTTCATTACGGCCATAAAATTCGCATTATCGAAACCCCGTTACCCAGCAGCCGTGTCAAGACCTGGCTGGTGGATTGCCCGGCTGCATTTGATCGCCCCGGCAATCCCTATGTGGATACCACCGGTAATAACTGGAGCGATAATGCATTTCGTTTTGCCCTGTTTTGTCTGGTTGCGGTTGATATAGCACTCAACCGTTGCAACCTTGGCTGGCAACCAGATGTTGTGCATTGCAACGACTGGCAAACCGCATTGATCCCTGCACTGCTCAATGGCTACTCAGAAAGACCAGCCAGTGTCTTCACCATACACAACATGGCGTATCAGGGTCTGTTCCCCAAACAACAATTTTTCGAGCTCGGTTTACCTTCTTCCCTGTGGCATCCCGATGGCGTGGAATTTTACGATCAGTTCAGTTTTATCAAGGGTGGTCTGGCTTACGCCGATTACATTAATACCGTGAGTCCCACTTATGCTCGCGAAATCCAGCTGCCGGAATTTGGCTATGGCCTGGATGGATTACTGCGTCATCGCAGTGATCGCTTAAGTGGCATACTCAATGGCATAGATAACGACACCTGGAATCCCGGTAGTGATTTGCACATTTCCTACCGTTACAACAAGCAAACAATCAAAAACAAATCACTCAATAAAACCGAGCTGCAAACGGCATTAAAACTGCCCATCGATGCCAACCTGCCCATGATCGGCATGATCAGTCGCATGGTGGAACAAAAAGGATTCGATACCCTCATCGGCGCCCTGCCCGAACTGGTAAAGTGGCCAGTACAACTGGTGATACTGGGCAATGGACAAAGCTATTATGAAAAAACACTGACGGAATGGGCGCAACATTATCCGCATAAGATTTCCGTGCGTATTGGCTACGATGAAACCCTGTCGCATCGCATCGAAGCCGCCGCCGATTTATTTCTCATGCCATCCCTGTTCGAACCCTGTGGATTAAACCAGCTTTACAGTCTGCGCTATGGTGCCCTGCCCGTGGTACGCGATGTGGGTGGTCTGGCAGACAGCATCGTCGACACCAACGAAACCAGCATGGCCAATCACACCGCCACCGGATTTTTCATCACCGACAACCAGCCCGCCACCCTCGTCAATGCCTTACAGACGGCATTGCAGCTTTATCAAAATCCGGAGGTATGGCGACAACTCCAGGTGAATGCCATGAGCCAGGATTTCTCCTGGCTCAAGAGTGCTGAAGAATATGTGAAGTTGTATCAGCTGGCGCGGGAGAGTATTGCGGGTGGTGATGAAACATAAAATATCCAGCTTGTTCCCATGATGAGCGTGGAAACAGGAATTGTTGCGCCACATGCCCAACACATCCTGCTCCCGGAACCCTGGATGTACCAGCCTTACAGTGCAGCATTCACCCATGGCGACTGAAGGAAAACAGGCTGCTACAAGCCCAAACAGCTTGTATTTGAAACAAGGTGGTGCAGACCCGCACCACTTTAAAACACGTAAGAGGTACCGTCAGGAGGAGTGTTTTTTGCCGGACAGCGCAAAACAGTCTTCTCGCCACAAACACCCGGTTTGATCACATTGATGATCTACCGCCGTAGCGAAACAATCGAAGTTACCTTCGGTGCGCTGTATCTGTTTAATAATATTTACCTTGGTTTGTTTGGCGGTTTTAATGCCGTGAACCTTGGCGATTTCGCGGATTTCTTGCATATGCATAGCCGTGTCCCTCACCGTTGATATATGGAAAGCTGCAAGCAGGCAGCCAGTGCATTAAATAGTCAGCCGGGATTGCGTACTCACTGTCCTGAGAATGTATATTGTGAGTATCACACCAATATTACACAACATCGTCCCGTGGCAGCAACTTCACATCCAGGCAACTATCTGACATCAACTAGCTATCATCATGCCAATTAACACCCACCCGATTCCGGATGGGCGATGTCATCAATTCGCCGAGGCGCCTCTCACCATCAACAACTATGCGCCGTACCAGTCTGTTCTGACACACCGTACACTTTCCACTGGATACATATAAAGAGTTATTAAACCCGACACATAGAGCCCGAGATGCGCTATTCGATATAGCAACCGGGGCTGCGACATTGGCCAAACACCATTAACTGCCAATAGGGCACCTCTAAAAACCTGGATTTTTTCGCGAGAGCAAGGAAGCACCGCGCGCACGACTGCATGGATGGCCAGCGATGTTCCACACATCGCTTTGGCATTTCCCACATCCATGTGGGTCACAGGAGGTAGAGCGAAGCAGGAAGCCCGAGCCGAGAACCGCAGTGTATGTGGGAATACATGAGGATTCGAGCACGGAGCTGACGCCGCTATCGCGGAAAAAGACT
>JACPVK010000258.1 GCA_016191795.1 Gammaproteobacteria bacterium | reverse complement strand
GGATATCGTTGTTGGCAATAATAAGATAATCTCCAGTGCATTCTTTCAACCCTGCATTTACTGCGCCGGGAAAGCCAACATTCTCCGTGTTATATATTGCATGCACGCCTGTATCTGCAATGGTCAACCCCTCCAAGTATTCTTTTGTTCCGTCTTGTGAGGCATTATCAACAAATATCACTTCGTACGGATATGATGTGTATTTGCGTATTGAATCATAGCATTGTACGGTATATTCCAGATTATTGTACAAAGGAATTACTATCGAAGCCTTTTTATACGGCTGGTAATTGGTAATATTAATGCCTGTTTCAACTACGGTATTCCCGTTTTGCACAATAAAATCAAAAGTAAGCTTCACGTTCCACAAATCACGCAGCCGCTCCATGTTTTCACGCGCGCGGCTGAACCGCTCGGGACCACTTTTGGATTCATGATGCGTAAAACAGCTTGCCGGATTATAAATAATTTTGAACCCTTGCTGCCGTATCCTGAAACAAAAATCCATATCCTCGTAGCCATTCCAGAATGCTTCATCCAAACCGCCAAGCTCGTTGTAGGTTTTTGCCCGGACCAGCATACAAGCCGCTGTTACTGCCTGCATCGAACGGGCTACGTTTGCATTTGGTGCATCCGCCGGCAGCCCGTAAAAAACATGTTTAGGGTAGATAGGGAATTCAAGGGATTCATCCTGCACAATCCCAACTCCTGCATGTTGTATCGTCCCATCAGGGAATAATAATTTGGAGCCAACAGCAGCGGCAAATGCATCGGTATCCAAAGTCTTTATAAGTGGTTCAAGCCAGCCTTCACTTAATTCCGTGTCGTTATTCAGAAGTAAAAAATATTCACCGGCTGCCAATTGAGCCGCTTGATTATTGCCCCGTGCAAACCCTTTGTTTTCGGTGTTTCGTACAAAAGAAAAATTATTGTGTAAGCCCGCGTAGTGTTCAAGCAGCTCAGCGGTTTCATCTGTTGAACCGTTGTCTATTGCAATAACTTCAAATAGTGCCGCTGTAGTGTACTGGTACAGTGATTCCAGGCATTTTTTGGTGTATGCCGCTTTATTAAAACAAAGGATAAATACACTTACACGTGGCCGGGTACTTGCAAGCGCTTTGTATTTTTCAGACCAGAGCAGTGCTTCATCGGCGATGTACCCTGCAGGTTTTGTTCCCCGGCGCAGCTGTTCCAGTTTAACGGGTGATTCCAGTAACGCCTGCATGATTCCGGTTAACTCCGCGCTATTTTCCGGATTAAAGAGCAAACCATTAATTGTGTCGTGAATTATTTCGGGAATGCCGCCGCGCCGTGACGCGACAACAGGAGTGCCTGCTGCAAGAGCCTCCCTGACAACAAGCGGATAATTTTCAAGCAGCGATGGGACAACAATAAAATCAACCGAAGCAAGTACATTACCAATTTCATGCATTTGGTATGCACCCTTGTACTGTATTCGTTTATCCTGCATTATTTGCTGCTGCAATCCCGTAATATCTTTTTCCTCGCCGTTTGCATAAAAGTGCAGTTCAGCTTTGACCGTAACACCCTTAAAGGCTTCTATTAAAAATCCTAGATTTTTTAGCGGCTGTATTGAGCCGAGAAAACCAATCACCGGCACTTCGTGCTTTTTCCGTTCCCCGGGTTCAACTTCATGTAAACCGAGCGGCAAAACCTCTATGTTTTTTGCAAAGCCATACTGTTTGTAGATGTCCACTAAAAATTTTGAAGGTGCAACAATAACATCTGCGGCGGCAAGTGATTTTTTGGCTGCCGGTTCCCTTTCGCTGATAAACTGCTGCATCTGTATCTGCCGCCCTGTATCAGCATAAAAACAAGCAGCACATTTTTGCGGGCTTTCGGGTCCTGTGCATATCTTGTTCTCAAGTGCCTGATACAAATGCACCCGCAGGCACATGTACCAAAAATCATGGAGGGTGACAATAACCGGCAATTTTCTCGATTTGGCAATTGTAATAAAAGAAAAACTGAGGCTTAAAGTGTGCTGAATGTGAACCAACGAGAATTTCCCGGAGTCCAGGATACCGCGGTACAGTGCATTCAACGAATTATTATCAATATGATTGGCGAATTCTTCAAGTCCGTTCACAATCAACCGGTGAATATGCATACCCTCATACATATCATGCTCGGCATAAGGTGCGGTTGTACCCGTAACCGACATCGGATATAGTACATGAATCTCCGCTCCAAGAGCCATCAACTCGCGGCTGATGGTAAACACGTAATTCTCAACCCCTGCAAAACGGTGCGGTACAAAATGGTGCACCACCATAAGTATTTTAAATGATTTGAGCGAATGTTGTTTTTGTACTTCTAACTGTTTCGTATTACAATATGTTTCCATCATTTGGGCTTCAGGCAAAGCAAAATAGGATTTGCTCTTTGCCACAAATTGCAATGCCCTGCGGTAACGCTCCAAACCTGCAAACCGCCCTGCAATTTTGTAGAACAATTCGGCTTTTTCACGCGCCCCTTCCTTGCTGTTCCAAAGATATTCCGGGAACAGTTTCTCTACCCCTTGGGTGTTGAGAATACCCATGATAATGCGCTCTTCGAAAGAAGTGTCACGTGTAACAGTGGCTGAAGACATATTATCCGAGTGCCAGATACATTGAAGGGTAACATGGTTCATGTGCTTCACTTTTATAAGCCCGGATACCCGGGACCAGAATTCATAGTCGTGTGCACGGCGGAAATTAACCGAGTAAGCTCCATATCTGTCATATACCGATTTCCGTATCGCCGAAGAGCCATCGGGCAATCTGTTCGCGAGAACCATTTCACGCAAAAGTTCATTTTCCCGTCCGCCCCAGTCAAGATATGTATCCTCGCGGAGCATATTGCCATCCTCATCAACACTGCAAATGTTCCCGTAGCTAACATCAATATCCGGATGAAGCGTTATGTTTTCAAAATGCTTTTGTAAAACATC
>JACPVK010000269.1 GCA_016191795.1 Gammaproteobacteria bacterium | reverse complement strand
CGCACTCCAATGAATCTGAGTGGATGGCATTTAAAAACAATAAAAACAACGAGGCTTTTCTCGATCGCATTTACATTGTAAAGGTACCTTATTGCCTGCGTTATTCTGATGAAGTGAAGATTTACGAAAAGCTACTGGAGAACAGCTCATTACATGCGGCGCCCTGCGCGCCCGGCACACTTACCATGATGGCGCAATTTGCAGTGTTGTCACGACTTAAAGAACCCGACAACTCCAGCATCTATTCCAAAATGCGCATCTATGATGGCGAAAATCTGAAAGACACAGATCCAAATGCCAAATCATTCCAGGAATATCGTGATTACGCCGGCGTAGACGAAGGCATGACCGGTTTATCCACGCGCTTTGCTTTCAAGATTTTATCCCGGGTATTTAATTTCGATCACGCAGAAGTGGCTGCCAATCCGGTACATCTGCTTTATATTATTGAACAACAGATTGAACGTGAGCAGTTCCCGCCTGAGATTGAGGAAAAATATCTTTCACATCTGAAGGGTTATTTAACTCAAAAATATATTGAATTTATCGGCAAGGAAATCCAGACCGCCTATTTGCAATCCTATTCCGAATATGGCCAGAACATATTTGACCGCTATGTCACTTATGCGGACTACTGGATTCAGGACACGAATTACCGTGACCAGGAAACCGGCGAAATGTTTGACCGTGGCGCACTGAACCAGGAACTGGAAAAAATTGAAAAACCAGCCGGCATCAGCAATCCAAAAGACTTCCGTAATGAAATAGTCAATTTTGTACTGCGTGCTCGCGCCAATAACAAAGGAAAAAACCCGGTCTGGACCAGTTACGAAAAATTACGTGCCGTGATTGAGAAGAAGATGTTTTCCAACACAGAGGACTTGCTACCGGTTATTTCATTCAATGCCAAGGCTTCGGCTGATGACCAGAAAAAGCATGAAGACTTTGTCAGCCGTATGGTTGAAAAAGGCTATACCGAAAAGCAGGTACGTTTGCTCAGCGAATGGTATTTGCGTGTAAGAAAATCATCTTGAGACAAACCTGGAAACAGCAGTTGATCGCTGTGTGGAACTCTTATCATGATATTTATTATTGAGTTCATCGTCGTTCATACAATCGCCGTTTGGGTAAATACGTTATGCAGCGGTTTGCGCGATTTTTCATGCGCAGGTCAGCGTTACAGGCCTTGCCAATGGTCTCGCCATTGTCTGCACCCTGCGCCTTGCCCTGCACATGAAAAATCACACACTCCACTGCATTCAACTGCCGTTTCCAGGTTGACATCATGGCCCGTATAGTCGACAGACGTCTCAACGGGAAAAACAAAAGTGCTGTTAATCGGCAAAAATTCATTCGGCGATTTCGCGGCCAGATCAAAAAAGCCGTATCGGATGCGATATCACAACGCAGTGTGACTGATCTTGATAAAGGCGAAAAAATATCAATACCCACTCGTGATATTTCAGAACCGTTTTTTCATCACGGCAGCGGCGGTCAACGCGAACGCGTACACCCGGGCAACAAGGAATTCAACACTGGCGATCATATCAAACGTCCGCAATCCGGCTCCGGTCAAGGCCAGGGCACCGAGGGATCTGAGGATGGCCAGGGACAGGATGAATTTGTATTCGAACTGACTCGCGAAGAATTTTTACAATTCTTTTTCGAGGATCTGGAACTGCCCAATCTGGTCAAGACCAAACTATCTACCATTAAAGATGTCAAAAAAGTCCGCGCCGGTTACAAAAATGATGGCACGCCCAGTAACATAAATGTCATACGCTCATTACGTGGCGCCATGGGCAGGCGCATCGCATTACGTTCACCCTATCAGAAACAAATTCAGGACATCGAGATCGAGATTAACAGGTTACTGAAAATCCGAAGCGAGCATGATCCCGCTATTATGGAGCTGCGCCTCAAGATTGAAGAATTAAAAAAGAAAAAAGATCGCATTCCATTTATTGACAGCTTTGACTTACGCTATAACAACCAGATCGACCAGCCAAGACCCACTACCCAGGCCGTCATGTTCTGTATCATGGACGTTTCCGGTTCCATGGGCCGCGAAGAAAAAGACATGGCCAAACGTTTCTTTATGTTGTTATACATGTTTCTAACCCGCACCTACGAAAAAATTCAGGTGGTTTTTATTTCGCACCACACGGTTGCCAACGAAGTTGATGAAGAAGCTTTTTTCTATTCTCGCGAAACCGGCGGTACAGTTGTATCCAGCGCCTTGACCATGATGAGCCAGATAATCAGGGAACGCTATCCATCATCCGACTGGAATATTTATGCAGCCCAGGCCTCCGACGGTGACAACTGGCACAACGACTCACCCACCTGTCGAAAAATCATGGAAGAAGAAATCATGCCCTATACGCAATATTATGCCTACATCGAAATCACAGAAGATCGCCATCAGAATTTATGGCAGGAATATCAGCTTATAAAATCACACTGGGAGAACTTTGCCATGCAGCGCATAGAACGCGCCGCTGACATCTACCCTGTATTCCGTAAACTTTTTCAGAAGCAGCCAAAATGAGTAGAACTCCAATATCGGAATCATCCGAATGGACATTTTCTCTGATTGAAAAATATCACGCCGAGATCGCGCGTGTCGCGAAAGATTTCAGCCTTGAAACCTATCCGGTGCAACTTGAAATTATTACCGCAGAACAGATGCTCGACGCCTATTCTTCTGTGGGCATGCCGGTAGGTTATGGACACTGGTCTTTTGGCAAGGAATTTCTCAGCAACGAAAAACGCTATAAACGCGGCCACATGGGCCTGGCTTACGAAATCGTCATCAATTCCAATCCATGCATTGCCTATCTCATGGAAGAAAACACCATGACCATG
The DNA here is from genome assembly GCA_016191795.1 of Gammaproteobacteria bacterium. Lineage (GTDB taxonomy): Bacteria > Pseudomonadota > Gammaproteobacteria > SZUA-229 > SZUA-229 > JACPVK01. The sequence continues at coordinate 10,563 of JACPVK010000269.1, read as the reverse complement.
CAGGCACTGGTCATTGCGCACGCAGCCTATGGCCATAATTCATTTTTTAAAAATAATTACATGTTCACCACGTGGACCAGCGCCGATTCCATAATTGATTATTTGTTATTTGCAAAAAAATACATTGCCGATTGCGAACTGCGGTATGGTGAGGAGCAGGTTGAATTAATGCTGGATTCCTGCCATGCATTGAAAAATTTTGGTGTTGATCGTTACAAACGCCCGCCCAGCCTGTCACTACAGGAAGAACAGGCCAGACAAAAAGAACGCGAAGCTTATTTACAATCACAGGTTAACGAATTGTGGCGCACCATACCCGTGAAGGAAGAGCGTGATGGCCAGGCCAGGGAAATACGGTTTCCCGCCGAACCGCAAGAAAATATTTTATATTTCATAGAAAAGAATGCACCGCTACTCGAGCCCTGGCAGCGAGAAATTGTTCGTATCGTACGTAAAATATCCCAGTATTTTTACCCGCAGCGACAAACCCAGGTCATGAACGAGGGTTGGGCTACTTTCTGGCATTACACCATACTAAACAGGCTCTATGATGAAGGACTGGTAACCGACGGATTTATTATGGAATTTTTACAATCCCATACCAATGTCGTGTACCAGCCAGGTTTTGACAGCCCGTATTTCTCTGGCATTAACCCTTATGCACTCGGTTTTGCCATGATGAGTGATATACGTCGTATCTGTGAACAACCTACAGAGGAAGATATCCGCTGGTTCCCTGACATTGCAGGAAAAAACTGGAATGAGACATTGCACTTTGCCATGAAAAACTTTAAAGATGAAAGTTTTATTCGCCAGTATCTATCACCCAAGCTGATCAGGGAATTCAGGCTATTCGCCATACTGGACGATGATAAAAAAGATGATATAGAAGTCAGTGCGATACATGATGATGGTGGCTATCGACATATACGTCAGGCACTGGCAGAACAATACAATCTGGGCAGTATCGAACCCAATATTCAGGTGTACAGTGTAGATATGCGAGGCGATCGTTCATTGACCCTGCGCCACACCCAGCACAATCGAATGCCGCTAGACAAGAGTTCCCATGAAGTAATGAAACATCTGGCCAGATTATGGGGATTCAAGGTTAAGCTGGAATCGGTTACCAGTGACGGGCAGATAACCGAAACATTTGAAATAGACCGGGAAGGCAACTAGCCGAGAACTATTTTTAGTTAGCCATGCAGTTAATAATGCACCCGGTTTACAGTACCAGCCTGATTACTTCAGCAATTTATATTCAGCACCGCAATAGGGACATTTACCATTTCCCTTACTGTCAAATGCGATAAAAACCCGTGGATGCGAATTCCACAAACTGCTGCCCGGCATCGGGCAATGCACCGGCAAATCGGAAGATCTTACTTCGTAATGATCACGGGCATTGGGCTGTGCCAGACCAGATTGAGTAGCAGTATTGGGATTAGGCATAAAGAAACCTCAGCTATTTTACATATGCAAGCCATTCAGGATGAACATGATGGCGACCATGAACTACATCGAAATACAGTGTTTGTAATTTTTCAGTTACCGGGCCGCGACCACCATTACCAATCTTGCGATTATCCACTTCGCGAATAGGCGTAACTTCGGCTGCCGTGCCGGTAAAGAAAGCTTCGTCGGCGATATACACTTCATCGCGCGTGATACGTTTTTCACGCAATTCATAACCCAGCTCATTCGCCAGTGTCATAATCGTACTACGGGTAATACCATTGAGCGCAGACGTAAGATCCGGTGTGTAAATCACATTGTTTTTTACCAGAAAAATATTCTCACCGCTGCCTTCTGCAACATAACCGTCTACATCGAGCAACATGGCTTCGTCGTAGCCGCAGCTTAAGGCTTCCTGCAGGGCCAGCATGGAATTTATGTAATGGCCGTTGGCCTTGGCCTTGCACATACTGATATTGACATGGTGACGCGTATAGGAAGAAGTGCGCACACGAATACCTTTCTGCAATGCTTCCGCACCCAGATAGGCGCCCCATTCCCAACTCGCAATGATCACATGCACCTTAAGATTATCGGCACGTAACCCCATGCCTTCAGATCCATAGAAACACATGGGACGCATGTACGCTGTGGTTAATTTATTTTCGCGGATAACCAGTTTGTGCGCTTCGTTAATGGTCTGTTTATCGTAAGGCATTTTCATATTCATGATATGTGCCGAATCAAACAAACGATCGGTGTGTGCCTGTAAACGAAATATGGCTGTGCCTTTTTCAGCCTGATAAGCACGCACGCCTTCAAACACGCCCATGCCATAGTGCAAGGTGTGCGTCAGCACATGCGTTGTGGCATCACGCCAGGGCACCAGTTTGCCGTCATACCAGATTACGCCATCACGATCAGCCATTGTGGCCATAACAATTTCTCCAGAAGCTTGTGCGCATTGCGCCTGTGTTAAATATTAAAAACCTGTTGCCAGATTTGCTGCACCTGCAAGCGCAAATCGACGAATTCATTTCCATCCAGTGTGGAAGATTTTTCCTGTAATGCACGCTGATGACTGCGTTGCCGATATTGTGCATAAGCCGCATATAAAACATCGGCCTGCTCATTGTTTAACCAGCCGCATTGTTGCAAGGCCCGTAACAATTTGCGTGTAGCTGTATGTTGCAACAGCTCAGGCTGACTGGCGGCATTAACCAGAACACCGTATTGAGCAATGAACTCAATATCCACCATACCGCCCGCATCCTGCTTGAGATGAAACTCACCCGGCTGGGCATTTTCAGTCTGCGGCCTGCCCTGCCTTGTACCCAGGACATCACGCATTTTTTGCCGCATATCCAGAATGTCCTGCCGCAGCTTGACCGGATCACGCGGCTGCGTGAGCACTGAGCGGCGAATTCTAGCAAATTCCCCGGCGAGTTGCGCATCACCCACTATTAATCGTGCCCGTGTCAGGGCCTGATGTTCCCAGGTCCAGGCCTGATTCTGCTGATATATCTCAAACGACTCCAGACTTGAAACCAGCATGCCGGAAGCCCCGTCCGGCCGCAATTGGGTATCGATTTCATAGAGCCGTCCGGTGGTGGTCTGGGTCGCCATCAAATGCACCATGCGCTGGGCCAGCCGGGCGAAAAACACCATGTTATCCACGCAATTATCGCCATCGGTTTGTTGCTCATCTCCGTGGCTGTCATGTAAAAAAACGATGTCCAGATCAGAACCATAACCCAGTTCGCGTCCGCCCAGCTTGCCGTAGCCCACCACGGCGAGCGTCGGATAATACCGTTGCCCGTTCACGACACAGCCGGGCCTGCCATGGCGAGCCACCATATGTTGCCAGGCCAGCTGATGCACCCTGGTCAGCAATACTTCGGCCAGCAACGTCAGCTGGTCACTCACGGAAAAGACTTCCAGCGTACCGGCCTGATCCATTGCCGCCACCCCCAGCATTTGCGCCTGCTTGAATTTACGCAAATTATCCAGCAAGCGCTCCTCATCCTCTTCCATTCCCTGCAACATGCTATTCAACTCAGTCGCCATGGTTTGCTGATCAGGTACCGCATATAAGGTGCGCGCATCGAGCAACTCATCCAGTAACACCGGGTAACGTGTCAACAGATGACTGATCCAGGGACTGGCCGCGCATAAACGTACCAGTTGTTCCAGCGCCACCGGGTATTCAATCAGCAAAGCCAGATACACACTGCGACGCACAATCGCCTGCAACAAATTTAACAATCGCTGCAAGGCATCCGGTGCATGCTTAACATGTTTGAGCGCCTGCAACAGCAATGGCATGAGATTATCCAGACGCTGCCTTGCAGTACCTGTCAGGGAACGCACAATACTGATGTCACGAAAGGCGGCTAATTGTTGCAACAGTGCGTCACCATCGGAAATATCTTGCGATGTAAAAACATCAATAGCTTCCTGCGATGAAATATCGCCACGCCAGATACGCACAAATTTTTCGGCAGCCGAACTTTCACCGGCAAACTGCGGCAAGGCAAATGTCCCCGTGAAATATCCATGCACACGTTGCCGATGCTGATTAACAGCCGCAGCCAGTTCGCTCCATTCGTCATAATGCATCGACAACGCGATACTTTGTCGATGCAAGGCATCCGTGGGTAACACATGGGTCTGGCCATCGGCATACATTTGCAAACGATTTTCCAGGCGTCGCAAAAAATCATAACTTTCGATCAGATCCTGCGACTCGGTTTCGGGAATCAGGCCTTTTTGCGCCAGTAATGTCAGCACGGCAACAATACTGCGTATTTGCAAATCCGGTTCACTGCCACCACGAATTAACTGATAGGTTTGGCCAATAAATTCGATCTCACGGATACCACCCAGGCCGAGTTTAATGTTATCGAGATTGCCTTTACGTTTTACGTCATTATCGAGCAGGGCTTTCATGTCGCGAATGGCTTCGAAGGCGCCAAAATCCAGATAACGGCGATAAACAAACGGCTTTAACATGGCCATCAATTCCTTGCCCGCTACGCGATCACCGCCCAGCACACGCGCCTTGATCATGGCGTAACGCTCCCAGTCACGGCCCTGAGTCTGGTAATACTGCTCCATGGCATCAAAACTCATGACCAGTGGCCCGCTGGCACCATGTGGGCGCAAAAACATATCCACTCGAAACACAAAACCGTCAGCCGTTATTTCATTTAACAGGCGAATTAATCGCTGACCCAGGCGTAGAAAAAATTCGCCGTTATCCATCACCCGTGCGCCCTGGGTCTCGCCTTCTTCGGCAAACGCAAAAATAAGATCGATATCGGAAGAAAAATTCAGCTCATATCCACCGAGCTTGCCCATACCCAGCACCACCATGCGCTGTGGATTGCCCGCGCTATCCATGGGCGCACCCATTAACTGACATTGATCCCGATACAAATATTCCAGCGTAACATCAACACAGACTTCAGCCAGATCTGTCAGATTTGTCAGCGTTTCAGCCGTGGCTGCCAGACCAGATAAATCACGCCAGGCAATACGCAACATGTGCTGCTGGCGAAATTGACGCAATAGTTGCATGAGCACAACATCATTCGCCGGTTTTACCGGATCAATCAGCGCATGCAGTGCCTGTTGATAATCTGTCAAAGCCAGCGAATTTTGCAGCATGCCATTACGCACCATCTCGAGCCAGCTTTGTGGCTGGCGACAAATAGTGGTGGCTACGAAATCACTGCACGCCCAGATGTATCCCAGTAGTGAAATATCTATTTCGGATTCCGGAAGCAACTGCTGCTGCTCACAAACCGTTAACCAGGTTTGCCAGTGCGCATTGACTTTGGCATGTAGTGAAGGGGGAACGCGGGATAATAATGTAACGGGAAAAATCGATGAATTCGTCATGGGATATGGCAGCTCATAAGTTCATTAACATCCAGCGCAAAGTCGCGAAGGCGCAAAGAACGCAAAGTAACTGATGTATGCTTTATCAGTTTATGCAGAGAGGCTGCTAATAAATAGAAAGGCAAACCGGAATGAATATATCTAGACAGCCTGTCGCTGGGATGGCCAGCTCCTATAACAATCTTTGCGTGCTTAGCGCGATGCACATGAATGTGTGAATGCCGCAAGCGCAGGACGCACAAGAGCGGCCTCGCGACTTTGCGTTGGAAATTAATCATTTCATTTTCTGAACAAGCTGCGAATTAACGAAATTTACGTACTCGACAAACCAGTTCATAGGCTTGCTGGATATCCTGCACCGTATCGGTGGCCAGTGAAACATCCAGTGCATTGGCACCTTGCGCAATCACGCGATCAGGATGGTTCTGGCTGATTAAACGACGATACGCCTGTTTTACTTCTTCCTGATTCGACAGCCTGGTAACACCCAGCAGGTTACAGGCATCCTGCATGGTCATCATGGTAGTTTCAGCATTGCGGCGGCGATCAAAGTTGGCGCCACACACACGACGGCCAATGCGCTTGTATATCGCATCAGAAATATCCAGCCGCTTGCACATACGGGTGAGCAGCAATAACTCCTTGTCATTGAGCTCGCCATCGGCATATCCCAGCTGTAACTGGGTTTCGATAAATACCTGCAACACTCCCACACGATGCCGACACACGCGATAAAAACGGTTGAGCACGGCATCAATATGGAAATCGGGTTGTTTGCCCTGATTAAACAGGCGAATCGCCAGGCGCTTTTGCTCATCAGTCAGCTTGAGGTGGGCCATCACCCTGGAGGCAAGATTGACTTCACGCTCGGTGATACGGCCATCGACCTTGGCTAATCGGCCCATGCAGCTGAAGCTGGCTATAAAAAAGGTTTCCTGGATTTCGCCACCTTGATAGCCGGATTTTGCCAGGGCCTGACTGGCTTCGAGCCACCAGCCATCGACAGAATTGCTAAAAAAAAGCTCGCTGAGCGCTTCGGGAGTAATATTACGAAGAGTTTGGCTGAAAACGTCTGCTAGATTAGCCAAGAAACACCTGCCCTTTAATCATTTTATGTTGCATAGAACATAGTGTATCTGTATCAAAAGGTAAAGTATCTAACTAAAATATTTTTGTTTATAAATAAAGGATTAGCGCAACTAGTTAATGCATCACACGAGAAAATCAAACTAAGCCGATAGTACCACTCGTATGTGTCACAAGCCGGATACCCGCAAACGGTCAAACAGGTCTGCGAATACCAGCCCCGGGGACACCCGGGTCATTAACATGGCCGCGCCTCAGCTTATTCACTCACCTTAACCTTCGAAGCGGCCAGCCTGGCGCGGCCGCGCGCCTCGTCGACCTTGCCACCCGAAGCCAGGGCCACCCCCATCCGCCGTTTCATAAAAGCTTCCGGCTTGCCAAATAAACGAATATCCGTACCCGGTACGGCCAGCGCCTGCTCCACCCCCTCATAAACAACACCGCTGGCATTCACGCCGCCGTAAATCACGGCACTGGCGCCCGCGTTGCGCAGCGAGGTATCCACCGGCAAACCCAGAATGGCACGCGCATGTAATTCAAATTCGTTCTGCCACTGGGTAATCAGGGTAACCAGCCCGGTGTCATGTGGCCGGGGGCTGACTTCGCTAAACCAGACCTTGTTACCCTTGATAAATAACTCCACACCAAATAAACCACGCCCGCCCAGCGCCGCTGTCACCTTGCCCGCAATGCGTCGTGATTCTTCCAGCGCGGTTTCCGACATGGCCTGAGGCTGCCACGACTCCACATAATCGCCGTTAACCTGCACATGCCCTACCGGTGCACAATAGTGCGTTTCGATTTCGCCTTTTGCATTATTGGCGCGCACCGTCAGCTGCGTAATTTCATAATCAAAATTCACCAGACCTTCCACAATCACCCGCAGCTGTTTCACCCGCCCGGCACTGAGCGCGTATTCCCAGGCGGCAGCGACATCATCCGGCCCTTCCAGGCGTGACTGGCCTTTACCGGAAGACGACATCACCGGCTTCACAAAACACGGGTAGCCAATACCGCCATCAATCGCCGCCTGCAATTCAGCGAGACTACCGGCAAAGGCATAAGGTGATGTTGGCAGACCCAGCTCTTCCGCCGCCAGCCGGCGTATGCCTTCGCGATTCATGGTGAGCTGCGCTGCACGCGCAGTGGGAATGACAACAGCCAGTTTATCTTTTTCGATTTGCGCCAGCATATCGGTGGCAATCGCCTCGATCTCCGGCACGATTAAATGCGGTTTTTCTTTTTCCACCAGCGCGCGTAAAGCACGGCCATCCGTCATATCAATGACGTGAGCTCGATGCGCCACCTGATGACCCGGCGCATTTTCATAGCGATCCACGGCAATGACTTCAACTCCCAAACGCTGCAAGGCAATGATGACTTCCTTGCCGAGTTCGCCGGCGCCCAGGAGCATAACTTTGGTGGCGGAGCTTGATAAGGGTGTGCCGAGTTTCATTTTTTAATTTCCTTTAAAGCTGATGCTGTATCTTAAAATAAAAAAATACTATTTACTGATTTTGCATCAAGTGCTGCATGTTTTTTACTCGTTCCCATGCTCTGCGTGGGAATGCAGATGATTTGTACTGTTTTCTGTATTAGCTCCTGGCGCTGCGAGCTTTATTCCGCCCTTGATGGGCGGGTAACTTTTTGTCAAACGTAACCCAAGAAGATAAAAAGCATGGGTCACCAAAAAATACTGGCCCACGCTGTTTACCCCACACAGGCCTGTGCCAGGTAACCATCCATGGTGAGTGTGCACCAGCCATTCATCCATGAATGGCTGGCGTTAGCTCCAGGGATGGGTACTTGCGATGCGATTAATTGAAACTGCTGGTTACTTCTTTTGCACAAAGAAAGTGACTCGCCAGCAGGCGAAAAAGGGATTATCAAAGCCAGGTGCTAATACATTAAACAATACCAACGCTATGCGTTCCCACGCAAAGCGCGGGAACGAGAAGTGAAATGTGCACACGCACATTTATTTCTTCAATTGCGAAACATCCCGAATCGCCCCGCGTGATGCACTCGTCGTCATCGCCGCATACGCCTGCAAGGCAGGACTCACCACTCGCTCACGATGCACCGGCATCCACGCCGCATCACCTTTTGCTTCCATCGCCTTGCGACGTTTGGCCAGTTCTGCATCGCTCACAACTAAATGTATGGTGCGATTGGGAATATCGATTTCAATTTTGTCGCCCTGCTCTACCAGTCCAATGGCACCGCCTTCCGCCGCTTCCGGTGACGCATGTCCAATCGACAAACCGGAGGTGCCGCCGGAGAAACGGCCGTCGGTTAATAACGCACAGACTTTTCCTAAATCTTTCGATTTTAAATACGATGTGGGATACAACATTTCCTGCATGCCGGGGCCGCCTTTCGGGCCTTCGTAACGAATCACCACCACATCACCGGCCTTAACCTGATCAGCCAGAATACCGGCCACGGCGTCATCCTGTGATTCATAAATTTTTGCGGTGCCGCTGAATTTTAAAATACTGGCATCCACACCGGCGGTTTTAACGATACAGCCCTGTTCGGCAATATTGCCATAGAGCACCGCCAGACCACCGTCCTGTGAGTAGGCATGTTGTTTTTCACGAATACAGCCGTCCTTGCGATCCAGATCCAGTGACCAGCGTTTGTTTTGTGAAAACGCTTCCTGGGTTGGCACATTACCGGGCGCGGCAGAGAATCGGTGTTTCGCCACTTCATTGGTGGTGGTGGCAATATCCCAGTTTTTTAAAGCCTCCTGCATGCTAGGGCTATGCACGGTAGGGCTTTCTGTGTGCAACAAACCGGCACGTGCCAGGCTACCGAGTATGCCCATCACGCCGCCGGCGCGGTGCACATCTTCCATATGATATTTCTGCGTGCTCGGCGCTACCTTGCACAAATTGGGCACCTTGCGACTTAAACGATCAATGTCGTTCATGGTGAATTTAACACCGCCTTCTTCGGCAGCCGCCAGTAAATGCAGCACCGTGTTGGTGGAGCCACCCATGGCGATATCCAGGCTCATGGCATTTTCAAAGGCTTTAAAGTTGGCGATGGATCGCGGCAACAGGGACATATCATCCTGTTCATAATGACGTTTGGTGATGTCTACAATCAAGCGACCGGCTTCGAGAAATAATTCCTTGCGATCGGCATGCGTCGCCAGCAGCGAGCCGTTGCCCGGCAACGACAAGCCCAGTGCTTCCGTTAAACAGTTCATGGAGTTGGCGGTGAACATGCCGGAACAGGAACCGCAGGTGGGGCAGGCAGAACGTTCTACCTGCGCTACGTCCGCATCGGATTCTTTAGAATTGGCCGCCATGACCATGGCATCCACCAGATCCAGTTTCACATCGATGCCATGGACATTGGCCTTGCCCGATTCCATCGGGCCACCAGACACAAACACCGCCGGGATATTTAAACGCATCGCCGCCATCAACATGCCGGGTGTAATTTTGTCGCAGTTTGATATGCACACCATGGCATCGGCACAATGCGCGTTCACCATGTATTCCACGGAGTCGGCAATCAGCTCGCGTGAGGGCAAGGAATACAACATGCCGCCATGACCCATGGCGATGCCATCATCCACCGCAATGGTATTGAATTCCTTGGCTATTCCACCGGCCTTTTCCACTTCACGCGCCACCAGTTGGCCCAGATCCTTGAGATGCACATGGCCCGGCACAAACTGGGTAAAAGAATTGACGATGGCAATAATGGGTTTACCGAAATCACCGTCTTTAATACCGGTAGCGCGCCACAGGGCGCGGGCGCCGGCCATGTTGCGGCCGTGGGTGGTGGTACGTGAACGATAGGCAGGCATGGGGCTCTCGATATATTTTCTTGAAGAGCGCTATTGTATGTGAGTGGCGGGGTTGCTTAAAGACACTAACTGGCGGGAATCAAAAAACAGGGCGTGACCCAGATGGAGCTTACTTGAGAAAAAGAACTCGTCACAGAGGCCCTGAGAACACAGTGAGCGCACTATCAACTCTATAAATCTCTGTGTCCTCAGCGCCTCTGCGGCAAATCTTTTTCCTTCTACGAGCATAATTAAGTTGTAGGTGCGCCTTCAGGCGCACAAAGCAGCCTGATGAATACACCGTTCTCATG
>JACPVK010000268.1 GCA_016191795.1 Gammaproteobacteria bacterium | reverse complement strand
CTGGTATTTCGTGCACGCCAGAATGCGCCGGTGCAAAGCAAGGTAGCTGCCATGTTAATTGGCTGTTCAGTTATTGCGGCCATCCTGGTGGGTATACAAATACAACCCTGGCCAACTGTATCGTCTGGCAGCCTGGCATATGTTGCATTATTTGGTGTATTTGTTCTGGTTGCCACCACCGGCACACAATATGGCGTAACACACATGGAAGCCGGTCGTGCATCCATTATCATTATTCTGGAATTAATTACCGCCGTCATTTCTGCCATGTTGCTTGCTGGCGAAACCATGACAACCATGGAATGGACCGGTGGTTTACTGATTTTGTCAGCCGCGATTATTGAGGCGCGGCGTAGCGAACCTGCAACCAATGCCGCACCGGTTAGCGCAACCTGAACTTGCGCATGATTAAGGGGAAGCAAAATGAAAACCCTGCGACTTGCCAACAGTGATCTGAACGTTTCAACCATTTGCCTTGGCACCATGACCTATGGCCAGCAAAACACCGAGACGCAAGCCCATGATCAACTCCATTACGCCATTAGCCAGGGCATTAATTTCATCGATGCGGCTGAAATGTATCCCGTGCCGCCACGTGCCGAAACCACCGGCCTCACCGAACGCTATATCGGCACCTGGTTAAAACAACAACACCGCGATCAAATCATTCTTGCCACCAAAGCCACCGGCCCCGGCCGCACGCTCACCTGGATTCGTGAAGGCGAACTACATTTCACGCAGGCCAATTTACACAAAGCACTCACCGGTTCATTGCAACGTTTACAAACAGATTATGTCGATTTGTATCAGCTGCACTGGCCAGATCGAAATGTACCTATGTTTGGCCAATATCATTTCAAACCGGATAACGAACACGAAACTGTATCGCTGCTTGAAACAATGCAGGCACTCGCCGGTTTTATCAAAGCGGGAAAAATCCGTTACTGGGGACTTTCCAACGAAACACCCTGGGGATTGATGACCGTGCTGAAACTTGCCGATCAACACAATTTGCCCAGACCCATATCGGTACAAAATGCTTACAACCTTATCAATCGCAGCTGGGAAAATGGCTTATCCGAAATCGGCTACCGCGAAAACATTCCCTTACTCGCCTACTCGCCACTCGCTTTCGGTTTGCTCACCGGAAAATATTTAACGAATACCAAAGCACCAGGCCGGGTAAATTTATTTCCCGGCTTTGCCCAGCGTTACAGCAAACCCAATACACAGCCTGCGGTAGCCGCGTATGCAAAACTGGCGCAACAACATGCATTGACACCCACACAACTGGCGCTGACCTTTTGTTATCAACGCTGGTGTGTGGGCAGCACCATTATTGGTGCGACCAGCCTGGAGCAATTAAAGGAAAATATTGCGGCAAAGGCTGTAACGCTTTCGCCAGATGTGCTGGCTGAAATTGAGCAGATACATTTGCGGTTTACCAATCCGGCGCCTTGATTGTGGCCGCTGCGATTATATTCAAGCCGTCATACCGGCTCGGATTGGCGGCATGACATTTCTATCCTTGACATTCTGCATATGTACATACAATGTACATATGATAAAGTTCGAGTGGGACACGGATAAAGCAAACTCAAATCAAAAGAAACATGGTGTTTCATTTGAAGAGGCTCAATCTATTTTTTACGATGAATTCGCTATTCAATTCTTTGACGAGGAAAGCTCAGATACTGAAGATCGTTTTTAGATGCTTGGACCTGGTCAGGAGCAACGAATCCTTATCGTGTGCCACTGTGAGCGAGATTCGGGCAATACCATACGCATCATCTCTGCTCGCAAGGCGACAAAGCATGAACGAAAATTTTATAAAGGTGGTTTACCATGAAAGCTGAATATGATCTGTCTAAAATGAAATCCCGTAAAAATCCTTACTCCTCAAAACTGAAAAAGTCAGTAACCATGCGGCTTAGTGAAGGTGTTATTGGGTACTTCAAAGCAATGGCAGAGGAAGCGGGCGTTCCTTATCAAAGCCTGATCAACTTGTATCTTCGAGATTGCGTTGCGCATCATCGAAAGCTAGATATAAATTGGACCTCCAAGGTGTAATGTTCTGCACTGCGTACAATAATGGGGCTACCCATTTAATTCAGCCAGCGTAGGGTGGCCACAAAGTGCCCACGCGGTTTATTCCAGCCGATAACAATGGTGGGCAAAACAGCTTGCCCACCCTACGAAATGACGATCTGAATTCATTTAAATTATTTTCACAATACAGGGCCCATCCATGGCATCCAGACCACCTCCCGCCTTTCACCCTCTCACCGGCATTTATGAACCCTCTGCCATTCAACAACTGGCCGATGGACGTTTTCTGGTGGTGGAAGATGAGAAGCAGCATCCATTCAGTCTGGTCAGCATCAACAGCGCGGGTGAAATTAGCAGCACACCGCTGGAACAAAATTCAAACAACGAAACCGAGTCATTCCGGAAACTGAATGATCTTGAAGGATTGACGGCGGATCACGCGGGTTATGTTTACGCCATCACCTCGCATTCGCGCGACAGCGATGGCGAGGAGAAGAAATCGCGCGAGAAACTGTTGCGATTTCGTATTGCAGATAACACACTTGTTGAACCGCAGGTCTGCCATGAAATCAAATCGGCCATGGCAAGTGCTCATCCCGAACTGGCCGCAGCGGCCAGTCAACGCAACAGCAAAAGTGATGACGGCCTGAATATCGAAGCAATGGAAATCAGTGCCGATCACAAGTCATTGCTCATCGGTTTTCGCAGCCCCTTGCTGGATGATTGCGCCGTGATTGCAACGGTTGAAAACCCGACGCAGATTTTTGAATACAATGCATCGCCTGTTATTTCATCCACCTTGTACCAGCTCGATCTCGGTGGAAATGGCCTGCGCGGCATGGCGTATATCGCGGCATTATCCGGTTATCTGATTATTGCCGGTCCGGCTGACCGCACACCCATGAAATTTCAGCTCTGGTTCTGGAACGGCCAGCGCAACGCATCACCACGCCGCGTGCGTGTGCCTGGCATACAGGATTTTGAACGCGCCGAGGGTGTTTGTGCTGTGGTCCTGAATGGCCGGCAGAAAATCATGATTGTCAGTGATGATGGCAACCGCAGGGAAAATCGTTACGGGCATTTTGTTTTGCTGGATACCGATGAGTTAGAATTGGAATAGAATCAATTAAGGTCAAGCAAGAATGGCGCCTGCTTAGCCCGAATATTTCATCAAAATTGAATGCATACATTGTTCTTTGCATGATGCCTGGCCGGAAATGTAAAAAAACCAGCCGCCCTTGCCAGGTGCAAAATGTCCTTGCAGTAAAAGCGTTGGCCTGAAGGCCAACCCACAGCCAGTAGTGGTTTTTTGTGGGTCGGCCTTCAGGCCGACGCTTTGTGGTTTCGATTTTAATGAAATATCCGGGTTAAGACTGTGGAATGGGTAGTGCCGCTATAATATTTTAAAAGCATGAGTCCGCAAATGAACGCTAATGAAAACAAAAACATTTGCCTTATTTGCGTTCATTTGCGGACTTCGCTTTTGATCAAGCAGTCATGGGTATGTTCCCGCCAGAAGCAAGCGGGAATGACAACTCCTGCACGATTTATTGAATTTATGAAACAGGATATAGCTATGGACAAAATCACAATAACAAAACTTGCTTTAACCGCTTTTATCGCAATACTGTTAAACGCCTGCGCATGGAATCCCGCGCAGGATAAAACCGTTGCCGCCAGCAGAACGGATACTGTTCCCGATCTTTCATGTCAGCAACATCTTGAACAAACGCACAGCACGGTGACAGCGGATACTTCAGTCATATTGCATGGTGAAATCGCACAGTTTCAGGCTGATGTTGAACGGGCGCTGGTGTATCGTGCTGCTACTATCGATGTTGCTCAACGCCTGAAAAATCAAATGGCTGCCGGCACACCGTTAAACGGTGCCGATCTCGACACCCTCAATAACGGCATGATCGAACACCTGGCCCTGCGCGACCGCCTGCTGATCGTAGCAAAATCCCATGAATGCTGGTTAACCATGCCACTGGAAGATCTTGCGCAATATGGCATTACACGTGAATCACGTTACACAGGCGTGATGTTATCGCTATCCGCCGCACTGGTGCTCTATGACAATTATCTACTGGCCATTTCGATTTTCGAAGAAGACACCAAACTACGAAAATTGTTAAACGAACACGACCGAGGCTACGGCAAACCCGGCGCGGCATTAGCGGGTATTACCCTGCAATATCACTCCGCCATCAATCGTGCGCGGGTACGTGCCGGCATGCTCTTTGTCGAACAGGAAGCCCGCGAACTACCACAAACCCTGTCCAATAATAACGATGTCGCCTATCTGCAATTATTAGTGGCTCAAAGCCCATCCTATGACATCACCCGACAAATTCGGCCGTTACGCCTCATTGAAAAACATGCCCGTTTTTTTGGCGCCATCACAACTGATTCACTGATAAATTTAAGCGAGGAAGGCATTAATTTATTCAGTCTCGTTTTTGGCAACGCCACCGGCCTGGTCGAAACCCGCCAGGGCAAACTTTATCGCCGCGATGACATTACCGCACAGGTTCGTCAGCAATTGCGTGCCGGTGATATATTGCTGGAAAAAACACCTTTCCGTCTCACCGATAAATTTATTCCGGGGCATTGGGGACATGTCGCGATGTGGATTGGTAATGAAGAGGAATTAAAGGAACTGGGTATCTGGGATCACCCGGTGGTACGCCCACACCAGAGCGCTATTCAGGCAGGCAACAGTGTTGTTGAAGCCTTGCGTAAAGGTGTTGTGCTCAACCCTATCGAACATTTTCTGAACATCGATGACCTGGCCGTATTGCGCAGCACAAACCCCGAAACCAGTGCTACCGCTAATGCCATTATTCTTGGCTTGCGACAGATCGGCAAATCATACGATTTTAATTTCGATGTCGAGACCACCGATCGCATCGTATGCTCCGAACTGGTATATGTCGCCTACACTCACATTAACTGGCCAACCGAAAAAATGCTCGGTCGCGCCACCATCAGCCCGGATAATGTTGCCAGACGCGCTCTGGATAACGGCCCGTTGAAACTCGTCATGCTGTATCACAACGGCGAACAGATTCCGGATCAGGCGCAATCGTTAATGGCGCAATTGATGAATACGGACAATGCTCTGGATGGTGATTGTAAAGTGCTGGGGAATGGTCAGGAGAAGTCATGTTGATCCCTGGATCATGGATGGAGATAACCTGGCGATACATACGTGAGTTTATTTTTTTCAAAAAATATGACCAAACTCGTTGTAAATTTTACGCCCGATATCTAGGCTCTTTAACTACTACCCCGATCTAAACACCCGAGCCTGCCGAATTATGCTGCGCATTCTGATACGATATTTCATCATCGCCTGTTCGACCCTGCTGCTCATTGCCTGCTCACGGCCTTCGATTGAGGACATTGAGCCGCATATCCGCACGCATTTTCAGTTTGCACTGGATGAAGGTATATTCGAAGTCAAAAACATGAAATTCATGGATGGCGACAGCGCCGCCGCCGAGAGTTACATCGCCAAGATAGAATTTGATGTGGTGTTTCTTAAAAACATGAAAGATGTGACAAGCCATGCCCGGCGTCACGCGGCGGCAACTCCGGTTGAAACATTTCACCGAAATCAGGAACTCTTTAATTTAATGACAGCCTTTGGCAAACCCAAAGCCAACACCATTGTACACGTCAAGGCAGATGTTGTGATGCAGGAAAAAGATGATACATGGCATGCCAGCCTGATCAGTATATTCCCGCAATAAGCCTCAATGCGATGCCACGAGTTGAGCTGACTGGATAAAGGCTTCCGTACGCCGTGTTTGTTCGGCCACTTCTTTCGCAACATTGCGATCAACCGATTTCAACGGCAAATCATAAGTAATGGTGGCGCCATAAGCCGATTGCGCCTGCGCATCGCGCCGCACTTTATCAAACACCAGTAAACGTGTGCCCAACTCAAAGCCTTCTTTTATGTCGTGGGTGATCATGAATATGGTCATTTTATGTTCGTCCCACAAACGTAAAATGAGTTTATGCATATCGTCGGTAATGCCGGGATCGAGTGCGCCGAAAGGTTCATCGAGTAACAAAATACGCGGTTCGCGAATCACCGATTGTGCAATCGACAAACGTTGTTGCATCCCGCCGGAAAGCTGGCTGGCATAATGATTACGCACCTCATACAAACCCACTTCATTTAATATGGCTTCGGCTTTGCTTTGCGCCTGCTTGCGTGCGGTGCCGAATAATTTTCCTAAAAATGGCGAAGCGGCGAATTCCAGGCCGAGCATGACATTTTCCAGCACGGTTAAATGTGGAAAAACCGAATAACGTTGAAACACAATGCCACGATCCGGGCCGGGCTCGTCCGGCAAGGGTTTGCCATCGAGCATAAAGCTGCCGCGAGTGGGTGTTTCTTCACCCAGCAACATTCTTAAGAAAGTTGTCTTGCCACAACCGGAGGCGCCAACTATGGTGACAAACTCGTGTTCTTTTACAGTGAGATTAATATTCTCCAGCACGACATTATCGCCGTACTCTTTCCACAAATTCTTGACGGCAATAATCATGTTTATTCGCTCCGTTGCATCCAGGGATACAAACGTTGTGACAACAGGCGTAACAAATAATCCATGGCAAACGCGATCAGGGTAATCCAGGCGACATAGGGCAAAATAATATCCATCGCCATATAACGTCGCACTAAAAATATTCGATAGCCAAGACCTTCCGTTGCAGCGATAGCTTCGGCGGCAATTAAAAATAACCAGGCCGAACCTAAAGACAGGCGCACAGAATCAATCAGGCGTGGCCACATTTGCGGCAACACTACACGCAGCACCAGTTGCCAGGTGGAGGCACCCAGGGTTTGCGCCTTGATAATTTGTTCGCGCGGAATTTCGCCCACGCGTAAGGCGAGATCACGCATAATGACCGGCGCCACACCAAAAACAATGAGCACCACTTTGGATAATTCATCCAGACCAAACACCACAAACAATATCGGCAACATGGCCAGCGGTGGAATCATCGACAGGGCGGCAATAAATGGTTGCAGCGCGGCACGCACATACGGCACCACACCCACCGCCACACCAAACAACAATCCCAAAGTCGCACCCAGACCCAGCCCCATGCCCAGACGTTTTAAACTGGCCCAGGTATCGGTCCACAACAAAATATTACCGCTGCGTTTGTCTTCTTCAAAAGCATAGGTGTGAATGGAATCGGCGATGGTATTGAGAGCGGGAAGCAATTTGTCATTGGCGTTTTCTGCCAGTCGCGCATCCGATGCCAGCACATAAACCAGAAACAACAACAGGAACGGAAGCACGCCCAAACCGAACGCGCCGCCTTTACCGGGTAACTGATTAATTAAACGTCGCATTAAACTCTTTACTTAAAATGTGTAAGGGAATATCCGAATACGTCAGGCAATACTATTTCTTTCGTCTTTCCCGAATGCTTCTGTCGGGAATCTCCGTGAAATATCGCAGAGATTCCCAACAAAAGCATTCGGGAATGACGCTGACTTATTTCTTAGCTACTTGTTCAGAGCTTCCCAGGGTCAAAAATAATTTGCTGTTCATACTGTACAACTTGTTGAAAATCTAAAAAATCAAAACAGATTCAACGCAAGTACCCACATAACAAGGTTGGATGCAGGAGCGGGCCATGCCCGCAACCGGGTCGCGGGCATGGCCCGCTCCTGCAATACAGCTTTATCCGTCATAACAGGAGACGCACCGTTTTTAAAGCTTGCCTTCTGCCGCCATGCGCACATAGTCGGAAGAAAAACGCAGCTTGATGTTTTTCCTGTCG
>JACPVK010000267.1 GCA_016191795.1 Gammaproteobacteria bacterium | reverse complement strand
GTGGTATGTAATAGCGCCCGCGCATGGCATCTTCGCGCACATCACGCAGAATATTGGTCAGCTGAAACGCGGTACCCAGATCCTGTGCATAACGTAGCGTGTCGCGATTACTAAAACCAAAAATTTCCGCCGAGAGTAGCCCAACGATACTGGCGACGCGGTAACAATATAGATTCAAATCCCTGAAACTGGCATATTCGTGGCGATTAAGATCCATTTCCATGCCATCAATAATTTCACGGAAATATTCTTCCGGTAAATTGAAGGATTGCAGCAAGGGAAGTAATGCCTGGGTTACTTTGTGTTGCGGCTGATTTTGATAGAGCCTGCTGATTTCCTCGCGCCACCAGTTTAATTTAAGGCGCGCAATGCTTTCTTCGTGGCACTCGTCCACAACATCATCCACTTCCCGGCAAAAAGCATACAGTGCCGTCATGGCACGGCGTTGCAGGGCAGGCAGGAACCTGAAGCTGTAATAAAAGCTGGAGCCGCTCTGCGCAGTTTTTTGTTGGCAATAGTCGTCTGGTGTCATGGTAACAGGGCCGTTTGCAGCATCCAGAGTTTATCGGGCAGATTCAGCCTGGGTCTGCTGAAATGATTTTTCTGATTTGCCAATTTAATCAAAATACGTTCGCCGCCGGCAATAATTAATCTGATTTCGAGCCCGCATCGGCCGTCAAGGCGAGTGCCCAGTGCACTGCCATGCAGTAACAGTTGCACTGCGCGGTGGTATTGTAACTGCATTAGCTGGCGCATGGCATCATCGTTAATGGATTTTTCAAAGTGTTGTTCGGTTACGCCATAAACAGCCATATCCTGTAACGGAATATAAATGCGCCCCAGTTCATGATAATCCTGATGCAAATCCTGATAAAAATTGATGAGTTGTAATGCGGTGCAAATATTGTCTGATTGAGCAAAAGACAAATCATCTGTCTGGCCATGTAAATACAGCATCAGCCGTCCAACCGGATTGGCGGAACGTTGGCAATAATGCAGCACTTCATCAAAGCTGGTGTAGCGGTGTCGTGTCACGTCCTGACTGAAAGCGCTGATTAAATCATCAAACAGGCTAACCGGCAGACTGAATTGTTGTATGGTGTCAGCCAGTGCCAGGTAAATGGGGTCGTCAACTCTCTTTTGTTGGCACTGATGTAGCAACCCCGTCATTTCCTGTAATGCCTGCAGCCGTTGCTCTGCCGATATATTGCCTTCGTCCGCCAGGTCATCTGCCTGTCGCGCGAAGGCATAGATGGCGGCAACATGTTTTCTCAAACGGGCGGGTAATAGCAGCGAGGCAACCGGAAAATTTTCATAATGTTTGCGCGCCATGTTCTGACAGAATTGGTAAGCTGCATCAAGTGTGGTTGGAGTCATTTTGATTGCAATGCCGTTTTGAGTTGCTGCTTGACGGATTCAGGAAGTTTTGTCCAGTGCAGGTCTCGCAGTGCTACTTCAATGGCGTATGCCAGGTTGAGGCTAACCGGATACCCCTGTGCCTTGAGTATACGGCAGCAGTCTATGGCACCCATCTCGCGTAAATCATCGAGGGTATAAACGCCAATGGCATTCAACCACTTTGTGCTTTTGGGGCCAAGATTTTTGAGCTGGGTTAGCGAGTGCATGAGGCACCTGGTTAGAATGTGGCACATAGTATAATCAATCTTCAAACCTGAGTCAGATCGTTTCAATGCAATACGCCAAAATTAGCTGGCATGATGACCAGCCCTACAGCGAGGATTTCAGCGATATATTTTTTGCGCGCGAGGGCGGCCGTGCCGAATCCGAATATGTTTTTTTGCAGGCAAACAATTTACCGCAGCGCTGGTTGCAGCATGATCGATTTATTATTGGTGAGACCGGTTTTGGAACCGGTTTGAATTTTCTGGTCACGGCCGATGCCTGGTTAAAGACGGCTAAACCGGGCGCGACATTGTATTATTTTTCAGCAGAGAAACACCCCCTGCATAAAACCGATTTGCAAAGAGCCATGTCAGCCTGGCCGGATTTTTCAGCGTTGTCGGGTGAAATATTGCAGCATTGGCCGGTTGCGATTGAAGGCTATCATTTTCTTGAATTATTTCAGCGACGGGTTGTACTGGTTTTAATGCTGGGTGACGCCATCGAGATGTTGCGTCAAATGACGAGCAAGGTAGATGTCTGGTATCTGGATGGCTTTGCGCCGGCACGCAATCCAGATATGTGGACATCCGGCCTGTTGTGTGAAATGGCGCGTAGCAGTTATGAGCAAACTACCTTTAGTACTTACACGGCAGCGGGAGATGTGCGGCGTGGATTGCAGGCAGCGGGGTTTACCGTCAAAAAGGTGCAGGGTTTTGCCCTCAAACGAGACATGCTGCACGGTCATCTGGAGCGGCCAATAAACGACACGTATCCACAACCCTGGTTTGCATTACCGAAGAGTGACAACAAATCAAATAAAATTGCTGTCATAGGTGCGGGAATTGCAGGTATTAGCACTGCCTGGTCATTGACGCATCGTGGCTGTCAGGTGGATGTATTTGATAGTCACGCCAGTTATGCCATGGCTGGTTCGGGCAATCCGGCAGGTGTCCTGTTGCCGCGTATTGCGGCCACCGATTCCATCGAATCTGAATTTTATGCAACAGCATTCTTTATGGCATTGCAACGATTATCGATGTTGCAGGCTGTCTTTCCGGATCTGGCCTGGCAGCAAACAGGTGTTGTGCAGTTGTTATCCAGTGAACGGCTGCAACAGCAATATGACCATTGTGATTTTTCGGCGGAGTATGTGCGTGCAGTTAACGCGAATGAAGCAAATAAAATAAGCGGCGTGCAGCTGGATGCCAATGCGCTTGTGTATCCGCTGGCCGGATGGCTGGAGCCGCGAAGTTTATGCAAGGCGCTGCTGGCAGATGCAGGTCAATCAGTGAATATGATTTATGACAACGAAGTAAAATATTTGCAGCGCGAGAACGATGCCTGGTTGTTGTACGATAACAATCGCAGTGAACAGGGCCGTTATCAAATGGTGATTCTGGCCAATGCGCAACAGGTTAGCCAGTATGAGCAAACGCACTGGATGAATGTGCAGCCGGCGCGTGGACAAATCAGTTATTTGCCGGTTTCTCAAATCAGCCGGAATTTATTGTGCCCGGTTTGTTATGATGGATACGTGGTACCCGCCACAACGAATTACCATGTTGTGGGCGCCAGTTTTGAATCAGGAAATGCTTCCGTGAATTTATCTATATCCGAACAGGAACAAAATTATCACAAGCTCCGGCAATATGTGCCTGCTCTGATACCGAAGCGCGAGTCCGTAGCGGAAAATAATATGGCAGGTCGCGCCGCAATACGAGCCGTGACACCGGATCGTATGCCGATAGTGGGTGCCGTACCGGATATGGCTTACTACCAGCAGCATTATAGTGATTTACATAAAGGCAAGCGTGCCGGCGCATACCCGGTTGCACAATATTTACCGGGGTTATTTGTGAATACCGGCCACGGGGCGCGAGGACTGACCTCGGCATTTCTGGCGGCCGAGTTGCTGGCGGCACTGGTGACTAACAATGTGTTGCCGCTAAGCAGCCGGATTATGCAGGCTCTGCATCCGGCAAGATTCTTTATACGCCAGTCCAGAAAAGGTAAACTGCCTGCATGATGAATAAACACATTTTTGTATTCCTTGGTCTCGTTATGTTTCAGGCAGCTAATGGCGCTTGCACGGATGAGCCTGCACCCAAAGTTAACTGGTCTGGTTGTGATAAATCGGGTAAAAATTTCGCCAACCTTGACATACAAGGTGCAAATCTCACGCGTACTAATTTATCAGCCAGTAATTTTTCCAACTCAAAACTTAATGACGTGGATTTCGGGTCCGCCAATATCAGTCATGCAAAATTTAATGGCGCACACATGCAGGATGCGCGGCTGGTGTCCGCTAACGCAGAGCAGGCAGATTTCAGGGAGGCCAAACTGGATAAGGCGAGTTTTAGTCGTGCCAGTCTACACAAGACGAACTTTACCGGGGCGCGTTTGATTAATGCCACGTTTTATGAGGCCAGGGCAGAATCAGCTATCTTTAATGAAGCTGAACTGGATGGCGCTAATTTTCAGCGGGCGAATCTCACACGTGCCACGTTTATTAATGTGACAGCAGCAAGGGTGGACTTCAGAGGCGCTAATCTTGAAGGTGCTGTGATGCGCGACAGCCAATTATTGCGCTGTGACTTTAGCAAAGCCAACTTGACCAATATTGATTTCACGTCGGCTAATTTAACCAAGTCATCGTTGCGCGAAGCGATTATTGATGGTGCGATTTTTGAGAAGACTATTCTGAGCGATACCGGCTGGATTGATTATTCGCGATGTCCGACCAATGCGGTGGGGCGCTGTCGTTAAAGCCGCTGTGTGTTGATCATCACAATGCCTTGCGAACCACCGCTTCATCAAATCCGTGAATCAACTCCCGGTTGATAATAATCAGCGGGGTGCCACGCCCGCCCAGCAAGTCAAACATTCGTCTGTGTTCATCAGATGTTTCTATGTCATGTTCCTGGTAGCTTAAATGATGCTTGTTGAAAAATTCCCTGGCCAGCTTGCAATACTGGCAGCTCTGCGTGCCAAACATAACAATTTCAGGTGGAAACCGGTGTAGCACCAGTGGTTCATCAGATAAAGCCATGGTTGAACGTTGGTCGGCGGCGTAGTACAGGGCAAACATCAGGGCCATAATGACTACTAAGGGTATAAGTCGCTTGTTCATCAGTCCAGCATAAGCCATATTTGAATAAATATCCTTGCTAAATTATGTCAGGTAAGGATTTTCGGTTTTTCGCCTGCCAGAATAAAGTCATGATGTAGCAATGATTAAAAACTCGTTATCCCGGCGACACTCACATATATACTGTCAAACAGATATTATTTACCACCTGATTAATATTTAACTCAAGCCATAAGGAGTGTTCATGCAAGCAACGACTCAAGACGAGCACCTGTTGATACCGGATTCAATGGTATCGGGTCAAATATCACGCATTAGATTATTAACCGGCCTGATTCAGGGCTTTGCATTGTATGGATTGTACCAGGCAGGTATTAACACAGTGTGGCCGGCAACCCAGCCTTATGTGTTCGTGCCACTGCTGATGGTCATGATATTCGCACCGGTTATTTTTGTATCCAGTCTTGGTCATTTAAAAGCAGGTGTTATATTTCGCTGGATTACCCTGGTCTGTGTGATTGTCGCTGGCCTGGTTGTTTATGATGTATGGCGTGTCGGCTTCATAGAGTATGCCAATAACGACACGCATCTGTATCCATCTCCCTTACTCGCATTTTACCTTGCAATCGGCTTGTATATTGCCCATGCCCTGATATTTTCAGCGGCATCCGACAATCAATTTATTGCGCGTTATGCCACCTATTTTGAAGTAGCATGGAAACTGGGCATTCAAATTATTTTTGCCGGATTTTTTGTCGGTATATTGTGGGCAGTATTGTTCCTGGGAGCCGGATTGTTCTCGCTGGTAAAACTCGATTTTCTGGAGAAGTTATTACAGAAGGCGTGGTTTTCAATTCCGGTGAGTGTTTTTGCATTTTCCTTTGCGTTACATATTACGGATGTCAGACCGGGCATAGTGAGAGGGATTCGTACCCTGTTGCTGGTGCTCATGTCCTGGCTATTGCCTGTTGTTACGTTGATGGCTACCGGGTTTATTGCGAGTTTACCCTTTACCGGGCTTGAGCCTTTGTGGGCAACACGTAATGCTACGGCTGTATTATTGGGCACGTCGGCTGTGTTGATCATACTCATTAATACTGCCTATCAGAATGGAGAAGTGAGTAGTCAGCTGGCACGCGTCATACGCCTGACGGCAAGATTGGCCGCCTTACTTCTGGTGCCGCTCATATTAATTGCGATTTATTCGCTGGCATTACGTGTGATGCAATATGGCTGGAGTACCGATCGCATTATTGCTGCCAGCTGTCTGCTTGTTGGTTCCTGTTATGCGGCAGGCTATGCCTGGGCGGCAACTGAAAAACGTGTCTGGTTGCACCGAATTTCACCAACCAATGTTACCGCGGCCTTCCTGGTACTGGCGATATTACTGGCGCTGTTTACACCCCTGGCGGACCCGGCGCGAATATCGGTTAACAGTCAGGTTAATCGCTTGCTCGAGGGTAAGGTTAAACCGGCAGATTTCGATTATGACTATTTAAAGTTCGATGGTGCACGCTATGGCATGCAAGCGCTGGCGATGCTCAAGGAAACCTGGAAGGGTGAAGATGTTGTATTGTTGCGTGAAAAAGTAGATGCAACGCACAATAAAAAATCCCGATGGGATAAAGAATTGACTGTCGATGTTAAGCGGAGTATCCATAACATAACGGTGTGGCCGGCAGGTACCAAATTGCCAGTCTCTTTTACCGACCAGTCCTGGGATAAAACACAATCGACCTGGCAAATGCCGGACTGTATGAAAATGACCGGTGATCAATGCGACGCTTTTGTTCTGGATTTTAATCTGGATAATAAACCGGATATATTAATTATTGGCAAGGAACGTTATATGCAACCACAACTGTTTATGGAGCAGGCAGACAAACAATGGAAACTTATGGGTAGTTATTCCGGTACAAACGATCAATGCCAGCATAATCTGTTTGATGCATTAAAATCGAATGCATTTAAGCTGGCTGAGCCATCGGTCAGGGATATCCATGTGGGTGGCCGAAAATTCAGGTTCGTACCATGGCAGGAAAATATTTATGATTGCAGTGATCAGTGAATAAATTCAATCGTTATATTAATAAGACAGGAAAATAACAATGGCCAGAACATACATCATGCTGAAAATGGTTGTGCAGGTATGTACGCTGATGCTCATGTCTGCCTGTCAGCAAAATCCGGTCACAGCCGAACCATCGCAACAAGCTTCGCCGGCTTCACTAGCGGCTGGTGCGGATCTGGTTCTTAATCATGATCTGGTTATGCCGCCAAACAGGGCACGTATATATATTCAGCACGGTGTGACGACCGACTCATCAAAGATTGATCGTTACCAGCCTTGGTGTGAATTCGAGGTGAAAACCCCGCGTGAGTCATCCGCTATTATTCATGCCGATACATTTCAGATACAAAAAATAGTGAATGAACGATCCGGTTTGCTGGATGGCTCGGCCTTGAGTGCCATGGGTAATCCGCTGGAGGAGTTTTCAACCGTGTTATACCTTGTTTCCGCGCAGCAGCCGGATGTATTGCGTTTAACCTGTGTTCAACGACGTGGCAGCAGAATGCAGACGTATCTGAAACCAGAAGATATACAGTCTGCGCTGGGCAATATCATCAACATCAATAGCAAGTAATCACATGAGTCAAATACATATCATGGCGTTACGTCATTCAGCTTTTTACAGCCCATTGCTCATGACCATGGCGGGTGGTTTTTTGCGTGATGAAGGGCTGGATTATACTTACACTCTGGCCACGCCCGATAATACAGTACCGGATAATATTCAGCAGGGACGCTGCCATCTGGCGCAATCTGCTGTAGCCACCAGCTTTGCCGCACTGGAAAAAGATGTATCTGTGGATATTGTGCATTTTGCACAAATAAATTCACGGGACGGTTTTTTTATTGCTGCGCGCGAGCCGGATGCCGAATTTACCTGGCAAAAACTGGCGGGTAAAAAAGTTCTGGTGGATCATTTTTTCCAGCCCATGGCCATGTTGCGTTATGGCATGCATAAACAGGGCGTGGATTTTAAATCTTTAAAAGTGATCGATGCGGGAGATGTGACTGCCATCGAGCGGGCATTTCGCAACGGCCAAGCAGATTACGTGCATATGCAAGGTCCTGCACCGCAACAACTGGAATACGAAGGTCTGGCACATGTGGTAGCGGCTGTGGGTGATGCGGTTGGCCCGGTTGCTTTTAGCAGTTTGTGTGCATCACGTGCCTGGCTCAAAACCGATATGGCGCGCGCATTTATGCGTGCCTACCGTAAATCACTGGCCTATGTCATATCATCACCGGCAGAAGAGATAGCCCTGCGGGAAACCATCGCCGGTTTTTTTCCTGGCGTTAATGATCAGGTGCTGACCAATACCATACACGCCTACCAGCAGCTCGGCTGCTGGCAGGATGATGCGAACATATCCCACTCAAGCTATGAAAATTTGCTGGATGTGTTTATACACAGCGGACTGATAACGACCCGACACGATTATAATAAGCTGATAGTGCGCTCACCGATATAATATTTACCTGCCGGTTTAGCTATGGCAGACTTGGGCTTACAAAGATTGAAAATATCAACAAATACGTTAGGGAAGCTCTGATCAAGTATAAACACAAATAATTCAGCGTCATTCCCGAATGCTTTTGTCGGGAATCTCCGCGTAATATTGCTGAGATTCCCGACAGAAGCAATCGGGAATGACGAAAGAAATAGTATGGGCTGACTTAATCAGAGCTTGCTTAGGTAATTCATCGGCCGAGTCTTATATATGAAAAATTATACAAAAAATCTCCTCTCGTTATTCGTGTTGGCTTCCTCAGTTTTGTTACCGGTACAGGCAGTACTCGGAACAGCTGCTTCCAGTCATTCATTATTACCACCCGAATTACAGCTGGATCAGTCTATGGTCGATGCAATCAACCAGTGTCCTGGTGTTGAGAATGGTTTTTCTCAACGTTATTCCGCCGTGGTTCAGGATAAACAGCTTTTACAGCAGGAAGCGGATGCCATCACAGAGAAAAAAGAAACGATTGCCGCCTCCAGGGTAAATGTCGACAAGGAAGAAGGATACCTCAATGAGTTTGCGAGATCCCAATCCAGAATGGCAAACGAACTGGAAGCTTTACGCAAAGGGCTACATAAAAACCACGCCACCAAACCCTTGTCACCCGAAGCGACAATCATTGAGAATGAAAAAATACTGGCCTACAACAAAAAGTCCGGAGAATATAATGTCATAACGGATCAGTACAATAATCTTGTCATTGCACAAAAAAAACGCATCGCGGATCACAATGCATTGGTGGCCTCATTAAATGAAATGGTGGCACGCTTCAATACGCACTCGCTGGCTACCCAGGAGCCAACCAATCAGTTGTTGCGAGATGTGGCAAAATATCAGGGTGAATGTGCGGTGTCCAGGCAGGCAATGAGCAAATAGCCGTATATAGTGTCATCGCATCTTTCGATGCTGATGTCCGGCAGGAACTGTCAATGTACTGACAGGTATTTTTTTATCTTTATAATGCCAGTGAATTACATAATTAGTTATTGTCGATATGTAGCTTCGACTGGCCTGACTTAATTAAGTGATTACTTGCTAAACACCACATCTCTGCACAACTGATCATAAACATGATTGGCAAATCCCGAACCTGCTTCGCCATAGATGCTGTAAGCAGCATCCAGTCCGGCTTCTTTCAGCATTTCTACCTGGTCATCGTATTTTGCGGTTGCTGCAACCTTGCCTTTATAGCCGCTGGCCTGCAATAACTGAAACGCGTAGAGATTTTCTTCAGCTTTTGGCATGTCGAGCAATATCACGCGTACTTTATCGCTGTCCAGTAGTTCCCAGAATTCAACGTCGGTGGCATCGCCCTGGATGACTTTGCGGCCTTGCTGTAAATGCTTTTCGATAATGATGGCGTCATTGTCGACACCCAGAACAATATCGCCGTATAACTTGTGCAGCGTTTCATAGGCGGCTGTGCCTACGCGTCCCATACCGAATACGAGTATTTCTGCATCACCTGTACTAATAACGCGTTCTGATGTTAAACGCTCGGCACGCTGAAATCGTGACATGAATTTATCAATGCGGGCAAATAACCTGTGCGAAGTGACATTGAACGGTGACGCAATGATAAATGTGAAAGACATGGCCAGTGCGAGCACGCCCAGCCATTCACTGCTGAGCCAGCCATTGCTGAAACCGATTGCGCCAACAATTAATCCAAATTCACTGTAGTTGGCGAGACTCAGGCTGGTGAGGAATGAGGTACGCGAACGCAGGCGAAACATGCCAAGCAATCCGTACATCATTAACACTTTTAGCGGCATTAGCAGTACCAGCAATAACGCAACCCATGCCACTTGCATACTGATGGTGGCATTGAGGCCTATGCTAAGAAAAAATCCGATCAGGAATAAATCTTTAAATGCCAGCAAAGCGGTGGCCATTTCAGAAGAGCGTGCGGTGCGAGCCAGTATCATGCCCATGGCCAGGGCACCGAGGTCGGCTTTCATGTGCACCATTTCAAACAGCGTGGCACCGCCCATGGCAAAAATTAAACCGGCTATCACCAGTAATTCTCCATGCCCTACGTGTTTAATAATACGTAGAAAGAGTGGACGTAAAATGATGAGTGCAGTCAGCACTGCTATGGCCCAGGGTGATGGAACCATGCCACTTGAAATAGTGAGAAATATCACCGCGATGACATCCTGCATAATCAGTATCCCGATGGCGATACGACCGTGCGTGGCTTTTAATTCACCTTTTTCTTCCAGCACCTTAACGGCAAACACGGTACTGGAAAAACTCAGCGCAAAACCCAGTAATGCCGCGGTTGTGTAATCCATATCGAGGAACAGTGGCAGGCCAAAAGTACTGATGATGCTGATCAGGGTGCCGAACACCACCACAACCATTAGCACATGTAAACTGGAGACACCCCATATCACCGGTTTTATCAGGCTGCGTAAATCCAGCTTCAGGCCAATAGTGAATAACAACAGCGTAATACCCAGATCGGCCAGGGTATGTAAACCATCGAACATTTCCATGCCCATGGCTTTCATGACAAAGCCGGAAATTAAAAAACCTACCAGTGGTGGTAATCCCATCTGTTTGGCGACCAGGCCCAGTGCGAATACCATGGCGATAAAGATGGTGTAGGAATGTGTAATGGCAACCCAGGTGAAATCCAAGCGTGTATTCTCTGTTTATGATGGTGTCTGGTCTGATCTTTGCGTTAACAGAATAATG
>JACPVK010000081.1 GCA_016191795.1 Gammaproteobacteria bacterium | reverse complement strand
TTTGGTGGATGCGCTACGCTTATCCACCCTACCAGACTAAATCAGAGATTCGCCAGCCTGTTTTTGATTCAAAGTATCTCGACATTCTGTTTCTGGCGAATTTGACCAGTTTGATCCGTCCAGAACAGCCACTGTACCCTGATTTTTAACCCCATTGATTTCGATGGGCTAATCTACATAGCACGATTATTTGGATAAATCTTCAATCATTCACCATGAAAATCTATAACCATGATGGCGGATTTTCATGGTAAAAATAATGGGGCCGGATTCACAGCTGTCACCCATACTTGTCATTACCGCGTAGGGGGAATCCAGAAATTAAAAGTGACAATGCATTCAATAGCTTACTGGATTCCTCTTTTGGCTTTGACGGATATAATGGACCGGATCTATTTATATTGTATTTGAATTGGTTAAATTGCTGTTGCGAATAAAATTCTGCTCCCGTCTGCGTAATAAACCCATAACGTAAATGAACGTCAGAATAAACAAATTCCAAAACAGGCAATTTACTTAGCGGGCGTTCATTGACGGACCACTCTTTATTTACGCAGCGTCGTTGCGTTTCTGTTCCAGTTTGCTAATACCCAGCGCTTTCAAAATAAACCGCTCGTATAACGGATCGGTCGATCCTTTTTTCATCTTGCGCATAAAGTATTTTTCAAAACCGATTTTGGCCTGGTGTACCCATTTGCCTTTTTTGAACCAGGTGACATTGCGTGGCGGGATTTGTGGCAACGCTACAAACGCGGCGCCGGTGTCGCCCATGTCGGCCAGGCAAATGGCATTCCAGGTTGGTTTTTCCAGGGGTTGTCCGCCTTTGAGTTCGCTGGCGATGTTGTGGGCAATGGCGGCGGTCATGGTTTCGATCATGTAACCGGTTTTGGGTGCACCGGTGGGAACCGGTGTGGCTTCAACCGGTGGTATGGCCACGCACACACCGGCAGAGTAAATGTTTTTGTATTTTGGATTGCGCTGGTATTCATCAATTAATACAAATCCGCGCGGATTGCACAGGCCTTCTACGGCAGCCACGGCATCCACACCTTTAAAGCCGGGAATCATCATGTTGAACTTGAACGGCAGTTCGTGTTGTTTGATGACTTCGCCCTTGTCGTTGAGCTCATCGACATACATTTTGTTGTGTTCAACTCTGGTGGTTTTGGCGTTGGTAATAAATTTAATGTGATGGTTGCGTAAGTCACTTTCCAGCATGCCGCGTGAATCACCTACGCCACCCAGACCCAGATGGCCAATGTAGGGTTCGGAGGTGACGAATGTCATTTGTACCTTGTTGCGTTTGTGATGTTTGCGTAAGGCGCAGTCGAGTATGAAAGCAAATTCATAAGCCGGACCAAAACAGCTGGCGAATGGCATGGCACCGATAATCACCGGACCGGGATTTTCCAGCAGTTCCTTGAATTGTGCGTAGGTATGTTCGGCATGGCCGGTGGTGCAAATGGAATTGGTGTAACCACTGGGTCCGGCGCCGGGTATTTCATCAAATGCCAGTTTGGGTCCGGTGGTAATCACCAGATAATCGTATTTAATTTCTTTACCACCGGCGAGTTGCAGGTTGTTGGCGTCGGCATTGATTTTGTTTACGCGATCGGCAATAAACTGGATGCCTTTTTTTTCCAGATACGGGGCAATGGGCAGGGTAATGGAATCGTAATCGCGCCAGCCTACGGCTACCCATGGATTGGATGGTGTGAACTGGAAATGATCGCGTTCATTAATAACGGTAATCTGGTGGGTTTTGCCGACGCATTCGCGCAAGTCATAAGCGCAGGGCATGCCGCCAATACCGGCGCCGAGAACAACGATGTGAGCCATGGGTGAATCCTCATTTGGTGGGTTGATGCGGGCTATATCGCAAACATCAGGCCAGATCAGGAAAGTCGAGGTAGAACAAGTGTTTGATGCATTTTGTCAGCGTCATGACAGGGTTGTCAGGCATGACAATGTCATGACAGCGTCATGACATGTTGACAGGTAGTGGGTGTGTCAGGTCGTTCGTCTGCCGGCTTAGTGGGTGGGCAGATTTACATTGGGATTGGCAACACCATTTTTTAGCTCATCGGCCGTGGCATCACGAATGGAAACAATATTGATACTGAAACGGGCGGTTTTGCCGGCCATAGGGTGGTTGCCATCCACCGTGAGCTTGCCGTTTTCAATTTTGGTGACGATGAAGGATTTGGCGTCGCCCTGTTCATTCATCATTTCCACCTGGGCACCGATCTGGCGGAATTGGGGCGGCACATTGTCGATATCGTCGGTGAAGGTGAGGTCGGGATCGTGTTCGCCAAAGCCATCGGAGGGTGGAACCGAGACTTCTATACTGTCACCCACGCGGCAGCCTTCCAGAGCCGATTCCACCGATTCGATCAGCCCCATGGCGCTGGCGCCGTGTACGTAATTGACCGGCAGGTCGACCTGCTCAATGATATTGCCCTGATCATCGGCGATGGTATAGGTAAATTGCACAACCTTGTTGCGCCGGATACGTTGGTCTGACATGGAACGGCCCTCTGAAATAAGGCGCGTATTATAAACTTTATGGGCTATTCACCCAAATCAGCCGGGTTAATCTGGCCATAGCAGTCAGTTATACTTGGGTAACGGCTAACGAGTTAAGGTTGTAGGTGCGCCTTCAGGCGCACAACAGGATGCGAAAATGCGGCCATCTGTTCAGGTGGATTTGTGCGCCTGACAAAATCGCCAGGAGCGATTTTGAACAGCGAAGCTGGCCCGTAGGGCGAAGGGCACGACTGCATGGATGCAGGAGGTAGAACAACGCAGGAGCAGTTGTCGAGGAGCCCGAAGTAACGCGCACCTACAAACGTTTTCCTTAACCTCGTGGCATGATACTTACTAATTAATTCATTCGTATAGAGAGACTCCTATGGAAGCTTCATCCTGTAGCAAGGCCGAACCCTTTGCCCTGCAAGTGCTGGGCGACAGCATGATTCCGGAATTTCAGAGCGGTGTGGTGATCATCGTCGACCCGGAAGGGATTGTGCGTGACGGTGCCTATGTGGTGGCGCTGCATAATGATGAATATACCTTTCGCCAGTATCGTCACTACGAGGGCAAGCACTATCTGGCGCCGCTCAATGACCTGTACGAAACCGTGGAAGTGGCTGGCCCCCAGGTCATTAAAGGTGTGGTGGTGCAGCAGGCGGGCAGACGACGTAAGGATCGCAAGTTTTATTAATTTCCAGGATAACGACCGTGCAGGCACTACAACAATTTTTTATAGTTCATGACTCCATGTCATCAGGTTAAAAAAATTGGGTTGTTGCAGGGTGGGTGAAGCGCAGCGTAACCCGCCATTTAGATGGGTTGCGCTGTGCTTCACCCATCCTGCAAAAACTAAACGTGATGACATTGGCACCATGATTGTTATTCGGGTTTTCAATACAAACAGATCTAATGTTTTCTAAAAATATAACCTCTGCGACTCTGTGTCTATCGTTAAACTGTTTACATCAACATTTGGTTACCAGGGAATCGCTTAACAAGTATAAACACAAATAATTCAGCGTCATTCCCGAATGCTTTTGTCGGGAATCTCAGCAATATTGTACGGAGATTCCCGACAAAAGCATTCGGGAATGACGAAAGAAATAGTTTTGTTTGACTTGATCAGAGCTTCCATAACTACTTAATGATTCTTGCAGCCGGCTAACAGCACCAGTTTGAATCGTTTGTTATCGGCCAGTACGTCTATTTTATTGAAATAACGGCTGGCCACTTTTTCCAGTGCAATAAAACTGTTCACCACAAATAAAGCCTGGCCACGTTTTCCCAGTAAGCGCGCACTGGCAGCTATAAATTGTTCAGCCAGGGTGTGTTCGATATCAAAGCCCTGGTGAAACGGCGGATTGCACAGAATGACATCATAGCCGGGTGTGAGTTTGGCGCCGATGTCATCGGCAAACACTTCGCCTGTGATGTTATGTTGCTCAAAGTTTTTTTTGCAGGCCAGCAGGGCCGCAGCATTGTTATCGGTAGCATGCGTAATTGACGGTGTGTATGGATGAGCCATTACCGATAAATAACCATAACCACAACCCAGGTCGAGCAATCGCGCATTTTTTATTGGCAATTTATCCAGATGTGTTGCCAGAAACGCGCTGCCCTGATCAATTTTATCCCAGCCAAAAACCCCCGGCTTGCTGTAGAACACCATATCGTCTGCCGTAATGGCGGGTCTTAATAGTGTGTATTCGTTATCGGGTAACGTTTCGCCCGGGATTTTTTTGGGAATAATACCGATACGTGCAGGCCCGTCTTTTTTAACCACGGCCATGCTGCCCAGTCTTTGTTCGGCTTTTTTTGTGTAAGTCTGTATGCCTTGTTGTTTCTCGCCGGCAATAACCAGTGTGCCGCCTGTTTTGAGCAGGCGTGCTGCTGCATTGATAACATGATGCACAACAGGCTTCTCTTTGGAGGTTCGGTAATACAGGCGCTGCAATGTGGCATCTTCAATAAATGATAAATCAAAATCACTGAAATGATGTGGATGGCCGGTTGACT
>JACPVK010000298.1 GCA_016191795.1 Gammaproteobacteria bacterium | reverse complement strand
TCGCCGGCTCTATGCAGGGAGAGGTCATGACCACCATTTCGTTTTGCCCGGCTACGGTGTCTGCAGGCCAGATGGCCAGCGTGCGCAAACTGGCTTCACCTGTGGTGCAATGCAAAGCCCCAACCACAGCACAACGCATATCCAGCGTCTGCGCCAGATGCCGCACCAGCTCGGGGAAGAATGCCTCACCCACGGCACCGGCCGTACCGGCCATCAAACCTTCGAAGGCGGCGGTGATACGGCGTCGGTCGGTGATATCTGTTTGGGTACCTACCGCTCTGAGTGCCTTACCACTGGCATCACGCTCCATTACCTTGCCCCGCCCCAGCACCCATACCCAGTCTCCCGACACACCTCTAAACCGGAATTCCGCCGAGAAAGCTTCGACTTCGCCATTGAGATGCGCCGCTAACGCTGCATACACCAACGGAGCGTCATCGGGGTACAGACGTTCTGCCCAGAATTGATAATTGGGTGGCACATCCTCAGCCTGATAACCCAGCATCTGAATCCAGCGCGGACTGTAGTAAACCTCACCCGTTGCAATATTCCAGTCCCACATACCGTCACTGGCGCCGTCCAGTGCCAGCGCCAGGCGCTGTTCACCTAGCATGGCTAGACGACGCCGCTCGATTTCGGCTTCCAGCTCGCGACGCTGCGCCGCCATCTCTCCAAGATATGTTTGTTGTTCAATGCCCAGTGCACGTATCGATGCCATCAGAAAACCAAATATGCCGCCCACCAGCATCGGCAATACCAGCATATGCGGTTTGATCTGATCCAGACTGATGTGCAACACAAAATGATGCTGGATCACCGCCACAGCGAGTATCACCAGACACACCGGGGTCATGGTCCTCAGGTAAATACGGAAGTGTTTTATGACTAGCCATTTGAGACCGGGAGGAGACATACAATCATGGCCTTGTTAACAAGCTGTTTGGCGTACAAATATCGGGTGGGTACTCTTATTGGAATAGGGCAGGATAGAGAGCTTGTCAAATTTGTAAGATATTTATTTGCGGGTGTGTTGTACCCCTAAACGGCTGATTGTTTCGCGCCAGGCATGGACAGCGCCAGCGCTTCGGCTACCCGAATACCATCCACCGCCGCCGATAAAATACCGCCAGCGTAACCCGCGCCTTCACCACAGGGATACAGGCCCCGGGTGTTTATACTTTGTAATGTGTCATCGTTACGTTTTATGCGCAGCGGTGACGAAGTGCGGGTTTCGACACCGGTTAACACCGCATCGTGCATGGCAAAACCGCGGATTTTTTTATCGAATGCCGGAATCGCTTCGCGTATCGCGGTGATGGCATATTCCGGCAGGGCGTGACTCAAATCACCGGGACGCACACCCGGTGTGTAGGAAGGTTGCACGGCACCAAATTCGGTTGAAGGTTTATTGGCCAGAAAATCACCCACCAATTGTCCCGGCGCAAAATAATCGCCGCCACCCAGTTCAAAGGCACGCGCTTCCAGCTCGCGCTGTAATGCAATACCCGCCAGCGGGCCTCCAGGATAATCCGGATCCGGCGTGATACCCACAACAAGTCCGGCGTTTGCATTGCGCTCATTACGTGAATACTGGCTCATGCCGTTGGTGACAACCGCATTGGGTTCGGACGTTGCCGCCACCACGGTACCACCGGGACACATACAAAAACTGTAAACCGATCGCCCGTTTTTACAGTGATGCACCAGCTTGTAATCCGCCGCACCCAGTAACTCGTTGCCGGCATGCACACCAAATCGACAACGATCAATCAGCGATTGCGGATGCTCGATACGAAAACCAATGGAAAACGGTTTGGCTTCCATAAACACACCGCGATCATGCAGCATATAAAACGTATCACGCGCACTGTGACCCACGGCCAGCACCAGATATTGCGTGGCAATAAAATCACCATTGCTGAGTTTGACACCCGCCACTTTCTGGTTGCCGTTATCGTTAATCATTTCGATATCATCGACACGCGATTGAAAATGAATTTCGCCGCCCAGTGATTCAATCGTGGCACGCATTTTTTCCACCATGCTCACCAGACGAAACGTGCCGATATGGGGTTTACTCACATACAGAATTTCTTCCGGAGCACCCGCCAGTACAAATTCTTCCAGCACCTTGCGGCCATAATGATGCGGATCACTGATCTGGCTATATAACTTGCCATCGGAAAATGTTCCTGCGCCGCCTTCACCAAATTGCACATTCGATTCCGGATTCAGCACACTCTGGCGCCACAAACCAAACGTATCTTTGGTACGTTCTCGTACCGCCTTGCCACGCTCAAGAATAATCGGCCGAAAACCCATTTGCGCCAGAATCAAACCGGCAAACAATCCCGCCGGGCCCATTCCAATAATGACCGGACGCTCGGACAGATTTTTCGGTGCATGGGTAACAAATTTATAATGCGTTTCGGGCGTAAGCGAAACGTGTTTGTCATTCTTAGATCGCGCTAATACGGCCGCCTCATCTTTCAGCTCAACATCCAGGGTGTACACCAGCATGATCATGGCCGGCTTACGCGCATCATGCGCACGACGAAATATAGTAAAATGAATTAATTGATCCGCAGAAATTTTTAACCTGGCAAGAATCGCATCCGGCAAGGCGGC
Organism: Gammaproteobacteria bacterium; assembly: GCA_016191795.1. Classification (GTDB taxonomy): domain Bacteria; phylum Pseudomonadota; class Gammaproteobacteria; order SZUA-229; family SZUA-229; genus JACPVK01. Next base: position 5,854 of record JACPVK010000298.1, on the reverse strand, counting down.
TTCGGTATGGTTAATCGGTAAACGGATTTCAGTGAGGCGCAGCATAATCTAAGACTTTAAAAAGAAGATATTATCCGCAAATGAACGCAAATAAACGCAAATAAAAGAAAAATCTTTTGTTTTTAAAAGCATATTGGCCTATTTATAACAGAACCAATTTAGCCTGCCGAATGCCCGTAACAATACATAAGAAAAACCAAAAATAATTAATTCGCTTTTATTTGCGTTCATTTGCGTTTATTTGCGGACTCAGCTTTTTCATTACCCAGCATGCGCAACAGATTCCGAAACAGCATCCGCAATTTGCCGCGCAAAAGCACATACCTGTTTTTCGTCTTCGCCTTCCACCATCACGCGTATCAGTGGCTCGGTACCCGACGGACGCAACAACACACGGCCACGGCCATTGAGCTGTTTTTCAACATCGGCAACAGCCGCTTTGACTTTAGGCTCATTCATGGGATTGGTTTTTACCGGCAGCGGCACATTGACTAATTGCTGCGGCATTTTCACCATGCCGATCAATGCCTGGTTTAATGTTTGCCCGGTTTCGGCGAGATACGCCATCACTTGCAGCGCAGACACAATACCATCACCGGTTGTTGTGCGATCCAGACAAATAAGGTGTCCGGATGATTCGCCACCCAGGGTCCAGCCTTTCTCCTGCAAACATTCGAGCACATAGCGATCGCCCACGGCCGTACGCTCAAACTGCAAACCCAGATTACGCACAGCCAGTTCCAGACCCATGTTACTCATCAAGGTACCCACTACACCTTTTAACGCCACACCCGCATGGATTCTGGATTTGGTAATGAGATATAAAATTTCATCACCGTCGATAATTTGTCCCTTGCTGTCGACCATGGCCACGCGATCGCCATCGCCATCAAATGCAATGCCGACATCGGCACGATTTTGTAATACGGCAGCCGCCAGGGTGCCGGGATGAGTGGAACCACACTCTTCATTAATATTTAAACCGTTAGGCTTGTTGCCAACAGCAATCACTTCTGCCCCCAGTTCAGCGAACACATTGGGTGCAATGTGATAGGTGGCGCCGTGTGCGCAATCGAGCACCACGCGCAAGCCGTTAAATTTGCTACCAATGGGAATGGTCGCCTTGCAGGCTTCAATATAACGACCCTGCGCATCGGTTACGCGCTCGGCCTTGCCCAGTTTTGCCGAATCCACCGTCACCATGGGTGATTCATACATGGCTTCGATTTCAGTCTCGATATCATCCGGCAACTTGGTGCCCATGGCTGAAAAAAACTTCAGCCCGTTGTCGTAATACGGATTGTGCGATGCGCTGATGACAATACCGGCCGACGCACGCAGTGTGCGCGTCAGGTAAGCAATACCGGGAGTGGGCATAGGGCCGAGTATGCGTATATCCACACCGGCGGCTGACAGGCCGGCTTCCAGTGCCGCTTCAAACATATAGCCAGAAATGCGCGTGTCCTTGCCGATGACGACCGGACGATTACTTTTAGCGGCGAGTACACGACCCACAGCCCAGCCCAGTTTCATCACAGCTTCCGGCGTCATGTGGCCTTTGCCAACCCGACCACGAATACCATCGGTACCAAAATATTTTCTGGACATAAACTACCCTTTTGTTCGCGACAGCGAATTATACGTCATCAATGTATAGTCGACACGGCGTGACATACACGCAATGCATCCACTGTAGGCTTCACATCATGCACCCGCAGTATCCGCGCACCTTTGGTACAGGCCAGCACGGCTGCCGCCAGGCTGCCGTGTAATCGGTCATGACTTTCCACATTCAGTATTTTTCCAATCATGGATTTACGTGACATGCCAGCCAGCACCGGGTAAGGCATGGCCGTCAACTGATCCAGATGTTTCAGTAATAGCAGATTGTGCTGCAGGGTTTTGCCAAAACCGAAACCGGGATCCACGACAATATTTTCCCCGGCAATACCGGCCTGCAAACACACCGCCGCTCGTTGTTCTAAAAATGTTTTCACTTCGGTTACCACATCACTGTAGTGCGGATTGTTTTGCATACTGCGCGGCTCACCCTGCATATGCATCAGGCACACCGGCACCTTGAGTTGTGCACATGTTTCGACCGCGCCGGGCATTTGCAAGGCCAGCACATCATTAATCATGCCAGCACCGGCCGCCACGGCCTGGCGCATGACTTCAACCTTGCTGGTATCAATGGAGATTAATACAGATGTTTGCTGGCGAATTTTTTCAATGACCGGTATCACGCGCGCCAACTCATCCACAAGTGCGACGGGTGCGGCACCGGGGCGCGTGGATTCACCACCGACATCAATAATATCCGCACCCTGCTCAATCATTTGCAGAGCATGTGCCACTGCTGATGAGACATCATTAAATTGGCCGCCATCGGAAAACGAATCCGGCGTGGTATTGAGTATACCCATCACCAGTGGACGTTTTTCCCGTAATAATGACTGCAACCGGTTCATGTCATTCAAGGCTCTGCAAAAAATATCTCTACTCGGGTATCGTGGTCACGGATTCCGTCGGTGGCAAAATACCGGACTCGTCATCAGTCGCTGGCATCACTTCTGTAGCGGAAGATTCATCCGGCACGTCCAATGTTTTTTGTGTCGTATCAGCCAACTCGCTGACTGCAGCTGACAATTCCTCTTCTTCCATCTCGTCCAGCAGCTCATCTATGGGCTCTTCGTCCAGTGTAATGATTGCACCAGCGGATGCAGCTGTAACGGCCTGATATTGTCGAACCGGAACAACGCCGGTGACAATATAATCATCACCCATGCCATACATCTGTTGCTGAATCCAGTTTGCTCGTTTCATAACGAATGGCGTCGGATTTTCCACATGATAACGTTTCGGGCTCGGCAACACCGCCGCCAGTAATGCAGTTTCACCCACGGTTAATTTAGCCGCTTGTTTTCTGAAAAAATGCTGGCTGGCCGCACCCACACCAAAAACATTGTCGTCAAATTGCGCAATATTGACATAGACTTCGACAATGCGCTGCTTTGACCAGAACAACTCTATCAATGCCGTGATATACACTTCCATGCCTTTTCTAAGCCAGCTGCGTGAAGGACGCAAAAATAAATTTTTGGCTACTTGCTGAGTAATCGTGCTGGCACCGCGAATTTTTTTATTGCGCCGATTATGTGCCATGGCTTTTTCAATAGCTTCCAGATCAAAACCAAAATGCAGGGGGAATTTCTGGTCTTCCGCCGCCACCACGGCCAGCATCATTTTGGGCGAAATTTTTTCGGCATCGACCCATTCATACTGCACATTAGCCTTGCTATTGGCCTGCCATAATTCGTATTGCCGCTCCAGCATAAACATACTGGTTAACGGATCTATCCAGCGCAGGCTTAAAATTAATACGGCAGGCACCAGCAATATCAGCACCAGCGACGTTAAAACAATCCACTTCAACCAACGTAATTTAAAAATTTTGCCGAGTATCATTATTTAATGCTTTGTTTTCACGTTAGACAAATGAATTGCCATACAATAAAAAAACCCCGCCATATTGGCGGGGCCGGTATACATCCACTGCTGGCCGCTTAATGCAAACTCGCGGGCCCACCAATAGAACCATCTTTTTTATCTTCTCTGGATTTTTCATCCTGGGCAGATTTTTTTGACTTGCCAGAAGATCTTGGCGAGCCATCCGTATCATCCCAATCGGCTGGTGGCGAAGGTTCCTTACCCTGCATGATCTGATCGATCTGATTACTATCGATGGTTTCGTATTTGATCAGCGCGTTTGCCATCAAATGCAAAATAGCCAGATGCTCGGTAAGAATCTTGACGGAACGCGTGTAATTGCGATCGATAAATTCGCGAATTTCTTCATCAATCACTCGCGCCGTATCATCGGCCACATTTTTATGCTGGGTTACTGAACGACCCAGAAACACTTCGCCTTCATCTTCCGAATAAGACAGGGGACCGAGCTTGTCTGACAAGCCCCATTTGGTCACCATGTTGCGAGCCAGTGCGGTGGCGCGCTCGATATCATTGGAAGCGCCTGTGGTCACGGCGTCTTTACCGAAAATTAATTCTTCGGCAATACGGCCACCAAACAGACTGGAAATCTGGCTTTCAAGGCGACGTTTGCTGTAGCTATAACGATCTTCTTCCGGCAAAAACATGGTCACACCCAAAGCACGACCGCGCGGAATAATACTCACCTTGTAAACCGGATCATGATCCGGCACCGAACGGCCAACAATCGCATGACCTGCTTCGTGGTAAGCGGTGAGTTTTTTCTCGTCATCCGACATCACCATGGAGCGACGCTCTGCGCCCATCATGATTTTGTCTTTGGCACGCTCAAAATGGCTCATGGTGACGGTCTTGTTATTTTCTCGCGCAGCAAACAGGGCGGCTTCGTTTACCAGATTGGCCAGGTCAGCACCGGAAAATCCGGGCGTACCACGCGCAATCAATTGTGGTTTGACATCGTCATCAATCGGCACCTTGCGCATATGTACTTTTAAAATCTGTTCGCGGCCACGCACATCCGGTAACGGCACAACAACCTGACGATCGAAACGACCCGGGCGCAATAACGCCGGATCGAGCACATCGGGGCGGTTGGTGGCAGCAATCACTATCACGCCTTCATTGCCTTCAAAACCATCCATCTCGACCAGTAACTGGTTCAGGGTTTGTTCGCGTTCATCATGACCACCACCCAAACCGGCACCACGATGACGGCCTACGGCATCGATTTCATCAATGAAAATAATGCAGGGGGCGTGTTTCTTGGCCTGTTCGAACATGTCACGCACACGGGATGCACCGACACCGACAAACATTTCAACAAAGTCGGAACCGGAAATGGTGAAGAAAGGGACTTTAGCTTCCCCGGCAATGGCCTTGGCCAGCAGGGTTTTACCGGTACCGGGTGATCCCACCATCAATACACCACGTGGGATCTTGCCGCCCAGTTTCTGGAATTTGCCGGGATCACGTAAAAACTCCACCAGCTCGGCCACTTCGTCCTTGGCTTCTTCGACACCGGCGACATCGGCAAAGGTAATTTTGATCTGGTCTTCGCCCATCATGCGGGCACGGCTTTTACCGAAGGACATGGCGCCACGGCCACCGCCACCGCCCTGCATCTGGCGCATAAAAAATACCCAGATACCGATCAGCAACAGGAACGGGAACCATGAAATGAAAATACTCATCAACAACGACTGCTGTTCCGGTGGCTTGGCATTCACCAGCACCTTGTTACTCAGCAAATCACCCATCAGGGCGTTGTTGTCGGTTTCCGGGCTGTAGGTTTTGAAAGCCTGGTCATCCTGCATCTTGCCGGTGATTTCACGGCCTGCAATCATCACCTGTTTGACATTGCCACTTTTGACCTGGGCAATAAAATCGGAATACGCCACTTCATTGCTGCCGGCGACCTGTTGTGAAAAGTGACTGAACACGGACAGTAAAATGACGGCTATCACGCCCCACAGAATCAGGTTTTTAACTAGATCGTTCAAGGGAACACCTCTTTGTTGAACATGGAATTAAAGGTACTACAGGCAGACAATGAAAACCACCATACTTCATGACCCTTTATAACCTGTCGCCAGCACATACAATTCGCGGCTGCGACTGCGCGATGCCTTTGGCTTGCGCTGTACCACCCGGGTAAACTGCGCTCGCATGGCTTTCAGGTAAGCGTCAAATCCTTCGCCCTGAAACACCTTGACCAGTAAACTGCCGCCAGGTTGCAACACCTGACTGGCTAAATGCAACGCCAGTTCGGCCATATACATGGCGCGCGGGATATCCACGACGTCCATGCCGCTCATATTGGGCGCCATATCGGACATTACAAGGG
>JACPVK010000297.1 GCA_016191795.1 Gammaproteobacteria bacterium | reverse complement strand
TTACCGAAGAATTGCAGCCGGTGATGCCGGCTGAGAAACATACCCATTAACCACTCCCCCATTATTCCCCAGGATAATACGCACCATGAATCCAGCTCTCCACGCCCGTCACCGCAAACAGCTCATGCGTATGGTCGGTACCGGTGGCATCGTCATTTTACCGGCCTCGCCCCAGCACATACGTAACCGTGATGTGGAATACCCCTATCGTCCCGACAGTGATTTTATGTACCTCACGGGTTTCCCCGAACCCGAAGCGGTGGTGGTGCTGGTGCCGGGGCGAGACAAGGGCGAATACATTCTGTTTTGCCGCGATCGGGATGAAGAGCAGGAAATCTGGCATGGCCGGCGTTACGGACCGGAAGGCGCGCTCAAGTATTTTGCTGCCGATGATGCTTTTCCCATCGATGACATCGACGATATTTTGCCTGGCCTCATGGAACACACCGAACGTGTTTACTACACCATCGGCCGCGATGCGCTGTTCGACAAGCGGGTTATGGGCTGGGTTAACACCCTGCGCAGCCAGTCGCGCTCCGGTGCGCATGTACCTTACGAATTTGTGTCACTGGATTTTCTGCTGCACGACATGCGTTTGTACAAGAGTCGCGATGAAGTCAAATTAATGAAAAAAGCCGCGCAGATTTCCTGCGAGGCGCACAAGCGCGCCATGCGTTATTGCAGGCCCGGCGTTTTTGAATACCAGCTCGATGCTGAAATTCTGCATGAGTTTCAAAAGAACGGAGCCGGCTGGGCTTATCCCAGTATTGTGGGCGGCGGAGCCAATGCCTGTATTTTGCATTACCGTGAAAACAATGAAGCCCTGCGCGATGGAGAGCTGGTGTTGATTGATGCCGGTGCTGAATATGACGGTTATGCCGCCGACATCACGCGAACATTTCCGGTGAATGGTCGATTCACCGAAGCACAAAAAGAAATTGTTGAGCTGACACTGGAAGCCAATCTCGAAGCCATCAAACAGGTCAAGCCCGGTAATCACTGGAATGATCCGCACGACACCGCGGTAAAAGTGCTGACCAAAGGCATGGTTGAACTCGGCCTGCTCAAGGGCAAGGTGCCGCAGCTCATCAAGGACATGGCGTACAAACAATATTACATGCACCGCACCGGTCACTGGCTGGGCCGCGATGTGCACGATGTGGGTGACTACAAAGTGGATGAACAATGGCGTTTGCTGGAGCCGGGTATGGCGCTCACCATCGAGCCGGGTATGTACATGGGCCACACCGAGCGCAAGGCCAAACGCTGGTGGGATATAGGTGTGCGTATTGAAGATGATGTGGTGGTCACCAGAGACGGTTGCGAAGTATTAACCGATGGCGTGCCCAAGTCGCCCTCCGACATTGAAGCCTTGATGAATGCCAGATAAAACCATCGAAAAGCTCCCTCTCCCGCTTGCGGGAGACGACTGCATGGATGCAGGAGGTAGAACAATGCCAGGAGCAGTTGTCGAGGGCAGGGGAGAGGGTGTGCTTTACGACGCTATTATTATCGGTGGCGGCATGGTCGGCGCGTCACTGGCCGCAGCACTGGCGGCACAAACCGGCAAACGTATTGCCGTGGTGGAGGCTTATGCCTTCGAATCGCAATCTCAACCAAGTTTTGATGATCGCGTGATTGCCATGTCCTACGGTTCGCGGCGCATTTTCGAAGCCATGAATTTATGGTCGCAGCTTGAATCATTAATTGAACCGATTTTATCCATACATGTATCCGATCGCGGCCACTTTGGCGTCAGCCGTTTGCATCACACAGAAGAAAATGTCGAAGCACTGGGTTATGTGGCGGAAAACCGCGTACTCGGTCAGGTGTTGATGGATAGAGTGCGCAGTACGCCACATATCGAATGGCTGTGCCCGGCACAACTGGAAAATTTGCAGCAGGATGAGCAGGGTGTGGATATCACGATTCGACTGGGTGATACAAAAAAGAATCTGCGAACAAAATTACTGGTAGCGGCTGATGGCGCCACCTCACGTGCGCGCGAGCTGGCCGGTTTGAATTTGCAGCGCAGTGATTATGGCCAGAGCGCCATCATTGCCAATGTGCAGACCGAATATCCTCATCAAAATGTGGCTTATGAACGTTTTACCGAAACCGGTCCGATTGCTTTTCTGCCGATGACGCAAAACCGTTGCTCGGTAGTGTGGACTGTGCGCCATGACGAAGCTGATGCGGTGATGGCCTTGAATGATGAAAATTTTATGGCGCAATTGCAGCAGCGTTTTGGTTTTCGTTTGGGGCATATATTGCGATGTGGTAAACGGCATGTGTATCCGCTGGCGTATGTGGCCGCCGAACAACTCACCAAAGGTCGTGTTGCGATCATCGGTAATGCAGCACATGCCCTGCATCCTGTTTCCGGTCAGGGTTACAACCTCGCATTACGCGATGTGGCGGCCATGGCCGAGTTAATTGCACGTCATGAAGATGCAGGCCATGCCTTATTGCTGGCTGAATACCATGCGGCGCGTTATCAGGATATGCAGCGTGTATATCGTTTCACCGATACCCTGGCGCAATTATTTTCCAATCGTTTAACGCCGCTCGCGCATGCGCGTGCCGCCGGCCTGGTGTTGCTCGACATATTGCCACCGTTACGGCATTTGCTGGCTAAACAAAGTATGGGTTTGCTGGCGCCTATGTCGCGTATGTTGCGAAGAATGCAGCCATGATTCGATTTTACGTGAAAGCGCAAAAGATTTTTGACGCGAAGGCGCAAAGACGCAAAGGACGCGAATTTGTTAAAGCAGGTGAGAGGTCGATGGTTGCAATTAGCATGAGCAGGGTGTGCAGATGAAACACTACGATATTATCGTCGTCGGTGGCGGTATGGTTGGTTTAACGCTGGCCTGCGCACTGGGAAAATCCGATTTGAAAATTGCTGTCGTTGAAGCGCATGCGCCCAAAGATGTGTCACCTGAGAACGAATATGGCTTACGTGTTTCCGCGATCTCACGCGCATCACAACAGGTGTTTATCCATATAGGCGCCTGGCAGCACATGCTGGCTCGGCGCGTGAGTCCATACGAACACATGCATGTATGGGATGCTACGGGCGATGGCCAGATACATTTTTCGGCAGCGGATCTGGGTGCGGATGTGCTGGGTCATATTGTTGAAAACAATGTAGTGCAGTTTT
>JACPVK010000296.1 GCA_016191795.1 Gammaproteobacteria bacterium | reverse complement strand
TAGGCAACAACCGGTGAGTTGCCATCAAAGTAACCCACCTGAAACCCGGGCACCAAACGCAACACATCGGGAATATTACGAGCACCGGAAGCTTCTATCATGTCCCGGTCGATGACGGTCATGGCTACCGGCGCCTCGGATATGGGCTGTGACAACCGGGTCGCTGACAACACGATGGGTAAATCATCGGCATAGCTTTGATCAGATAACGCCAGTACATCCGTATCGGATACCGCGAATACCTGGCAAGGCAGGGCAAGCAAGGCAATATAATTGAGTGTGCGCATTTGATATTTTTGTTTGTGGTTCGAGGTTAATCCCGTGGATAATGCGAGCTTATCACGAAATTTTGCCGGTTTACTCGCCGAGTATACGGTTGAAACACAGGTTCAAGGTACAGCATGCAGCAAGATGATTTTCCCACTCTGGAAGCCTTTGTTGGTCAGACACCGCTGGTAAGGCTACAGCGATTACCCGGTGTAACCGACAATGTCATTCTGGTAAAGCTGGAAGGGAATAATCCGGCCGGCTCAGTAAAAGACCGGCCTGCGATGAGCATGATTCACCAGGCTGAATTACGCGGTGATATTAGACCCGGTGACACCCTGATAGAAGCCACCAGCGGTAATACCGGCATTGCGCTGGCGATGGCGGCGGCCATCAGGGGATATCGCATGGTGTTAATCATGCCCGATAACATGAGTGAAGAACGGCGTGCCGCCATGAAGGCCTATGGTGCTGAACTGATTCTGGTGAGCAGGCAGGCCAGTATGGAAGGTGCGCGAGATCTGGCCTTGCAAATGCAGGCGGAAGGCAAGGGCAAGGTGCTGGATCAGTTTAATAATTTTGATAATCCACTGGCGCATTATCAAACAACCGGCCCGGAAATCTGGCGCGATACCCACCATCGTATTACGCATTTTGTCAGTGCCATGGGTACTACCGGTACCATCATGGGTACCTCGCGCTATCTCAAGGAAGTGAATCCTTCGGTACAGGTTGTTGGCGTGCAACCCGCCGAAGGCGCCAGTATTCCCGGTATTCGTCGCTGGCCCAAAGAATATCTGCCGGGTATTTTCGAAGCCTCCCGTGTTGATCAGGTGATTGATGTGGAGCAGAAAGAAGCAGAAGACATCACGCGTCGGCTGGCGTCCGAGGAAGGTATATTTTGCGGCATATCGTCTGGCGGCGCTGTCGCAGCGGCACTGAAACTTTCCGCCACAGTGAAAAATGCGGTGATTGTTTCAATTATTTGCGATCGTGGTGATCGCTATTTATCTACCGGGGTTTTTCCGGGATAAATTAATTAACAAAGACGGACACAGAGACGCAGAGTTTTAGAGAATGATTTATTTTTAAAAACCTCTGTTACTCTGCGTCTCTGTGTCTAAATATTTTTTTGAGTAAATATGCCTAAACGTCGACACCGCAAACCTCAACCCTCAATCATTCCAGTCGAAGCCATCATTGAAAAACTCACACCCGAAGGTCGTGGTGTAGCGCATATCAATGGCAAGGTGACGTTCATTGATTTTGCCTTGCCCGGTGAACGGGTGATGATGCAATACACTCGCACCAGCAACAACTATGACGAAGGTCGAGCAATTGAGGTGCTGCAAGCTGCAGCAGATCGTGTGCAACCTCTGTGTGAGCATTTTGGTTTATGTGGTGGCTGCAGTTTGCAACATATGAATACCGACGCACAGGTGAATGCCAAACAACAAATCATGATCGAGCAGCTGCAACATGCAACGGGTGTAGCACCGACAGAAATATTATCGCCCCTGCGCGGTCCCGTTTGGGGTTATCGGCACAAGGCAAGGCTGGGTGTGAAATTTGTATTCAAAAAAAATAAAGTATTGGTTGGTTTTCGTGAAAAAGCCGAAGCCTTGCTGGCGGACCTGTCACACTGCAAGGTTTTACATCCCAGCGTAGGTGAAAGACTGGAAGATCTCGGAAATCTTATTATGGGCATGGCGGCTCGCAGCCGTATTCCGCAAATTGAGGTGGCGGTGAGTGACCAGGTAACAGCACTGGTATTTCGTAACCTGGAGCCACTCAATGAAGAGGATCAACATAAGTTAATTGAATTTGCACAAGCCAATAAGCTGCATATTTATTTGCAACCAGCCGGGCCAGATAGTGTGCATCCCCTGTGGCCTGCACAGCCCGAGGTACTGCAATATAAACTGGCTAATCACAATATAACCATTGAGTTCACGCCTGCTGATTTTACCCAGGTAAATCCCGATATTAATCAACAAATGATTGACCGTGCATTGAGTTTGCTGGACTTGCAGGCCAATGAAAAAGTGCTCGATCTGTTTTGTGGCCTGGGTAACTTTACCTTGCCGATGGCTCGCAAATCATCACATGTTACGGGCGTCGAAGGTTCGGTCGAGATGGTGGTGAAAGCGCGTAGCAATGCCAGGCTAAATCAAATTGAAAATGTCGAGTTTCATGCTGCTGACCTGTCAGCTGATTTAACCGGGTATCCCTGGTTAAATCATCAATACGACAAGATCCTGCTGGATCCACCACGTTCCGGTGCCATGAGCATGTTGAAGTATCTGGGCAAGCTGGGTGCTAAACGTATTGTTTATGTATCGTGCAATCCGGCAACCCTGGCACGTGATGCAGAAGTGCTGGTAAATGAATACGGTTATAAACTGGCGGCAGCCGGGGTGATGGATATGTTTCCACATACGGCGCACGTGGAATCCATTGCGGTGTTTAATAAAAAAAATAAATGATTGGAATATTTAAAAGATTATGACGCAGAGACTCGGAGACGCACAGGTTAGGAAATATCTTTGTAAGGCGGGCCATGCCCGCGACAGGGTTGGCAAAAAAATGAAGGTGCACAGGCACGACTTTTAAATTAAAAATGAAAGATGAAGATGTCTTGTTTTTCAAGAGTCGCGGGCATGGCCCGCTCCCACAAGGAATTTGGCGCCGGATCAAAATCAGGGCAGGTTCTAAAAGGCAGTATACATATGCAGTCGATTTTATATGTAAAACCCTCTGCGACTCTGTTTCTCTGTGTCGAAATATTTTAAATCCGTCTATTCAATAATAAACGTCATTTTCACACCCGCCACTTCAATGACGTCTTTGTTATGCAAAGGCTGCGCCTGGGCGCTGATTTCCTTGTCATTCACTTTGGAGCGGCTGTGTCCGGCTCCGCCATCGACATGAATTAAAAAGTAACCGGTTGGGCGACGTGTAATGGCGGCCACCTGGACGCCAGGCTTGCCCAGTGTGGTGAGGATTTTGGTGAGGGGTAATTCAGTACCGGCGTTGGCGCCGTTAATCAAACGTATTCTGGCATTGACGGCAGCGGCTGCATGGTGTGCACCGGAGTCTGCCGAGGCAATTTCACGGGCAATCTTGTTAACCGATTGCTCGATGACATGATCGCCTTCTTCTTCTTTCATACCGGCAGCATCGGGGCGCAGGATCATGGTTTTTTCAAACTGGTCGCTACTGCCGGCAGCGGAGCCTTCATTGATATATTTCAGCTCGTGTTTGCCGATCTTGATGACATCGCCGTGTTTGAGCGCATGTTTTTTAATCAGTGTGTCGTTAACGTAAGTACCATTGGTGCTATTCATATCCTCGATGAAGGAATCGTTGAGGATAGTAAGAATTTTGGCGTGATGGCCGCTGACAGCAAGATTATCAATAGGGATGTCGTTATCATCTTTACGTCCCAGTGTGATGGTTTCCTTATCGAGCGGGATTTCCTTTTGCATCTCACCGTTGAACATCAGTTTCAAACTTGCCATTTTATGTACCCGTTGCTGTACTTGTTGTTAGTTATTTTAATTAACAATACTTTATAACTTGTTGTTATGAGAATAATTCAAATATTCTGGAAAGCCAGCCATTATTGGCCGGATAGGCTTTTATCGGCATGGCCAGAATGACAGAAACATTATCCTTGCCACCATGAGACTTGGCCTGAGTAACTAATTCAGCAGCGACCCGGTTAAGGTTACTACGGTAATTGCGGATGCTGTCTTCAATCAGGCCATCGTCAATCATATCGGTCAGGCCGTCAGAGCATAGCAGGTAAATATCCTGGGGAAAGGCGAAGTCTTCCATCAGGTCCACTTCCACAGCGGGGTTGACACCCACAGCCCGGGTGACCAGATTTTTATTGAGTGACTGTTTGGCTTCGGCACGTGTGTACAGGCCGCGGTCTACCAGTTCCTGCAACAGAGTGTGATCACGCGTCAGTTGCTCCAGCTTGCTCTCACGCAGGCGATACAGGCGTGAATCACCGACATGGGCGATGCTGACCCGGTTGTCGTAAAACAACAGCACCACAATCGTGGTACCCATGCCTTCATACTGGATATTGCCGCGTGATGCCTGATAAATAGCCAGATTGGCCTGTTTGATGGCCGCTTCTATGGCCATGCTCTCCAGGCTGTAGCCGGTCTTTTCATCGGTTTGGCCATGGGTGATACCGGGCAGGCTTTTCTTGAGAACAGATAATACGGTGTCGACGGCGATGGCACTGGCCACTTCGCCACCCTTATGGCCACCCATGCCATCGGCCAGTATGGCCAGACCGAGTGCGGAATCACTGGCGATACTGTCTTCGTTATGCTCCCGTACCAGACCCTGGTCAGTCAGGCCGGCAAAGATGATGCTATCCTGCAAACTCATGTATTACCTGCCTTGGGTGTTTGCGTGATGATTTGCAGACACTTGCGGATATCGGCGGCCATCTGGCCCCCGGTCTGATAACGTTTTTCGATGTCTTTCACCAGGGTGCGATTAATCACCACCGTCACGCAGCGTGGCAGTTCCGGGCGAATGGTGTCGGGGGATGGATGTTCTTCATTGGCGATTTTGTACATCAGGGTGGCCATGGATTCACCCTGGAAAGGCAAACGGCCCGTTACCATCTGGAACAGCATCACACCCAGCGAGAACAGGTCAGAGCGACCATCGACTTTTTTACCGGCCAGCTGCTCGGGTGACATATAGGACGGCGTGCCCAGCACCATGCCGGTTTTGGTTTTACTGGAATCGGTGATACGGGCAATACCAAAATCGGTGAGTTTCAGGGTATCGGATGACGGCTCGTACATGATGTTGGCAGGCTTGATATCGCGATGCACGACGCTATGCGAATGCGCATAATCCAGCGCTTCGGCGGCACGTAACACAATGCTCAATACTTTTTCCACCGGTAACAGGGAATCGGGTTTGACGAAGCCGGTGAGGTCCTTACCCTTGAGAAATTCCATGGCGATATAGGCCAGGTCGTGTTCTTCACCGGCATCGTAAATGGTTACGATGTTGGGATGATTCAAACGGCCGGCGGTTTCGGCTTCGCGGAAGAAACGATCTTTCACATCGCGTAATTCATCGCCTTCAAATTCCTGTGACAGCGCCATGGTTTTGATAGCCACGACACGGCTGATTTTTGGATCCTTGCCCAGGTACACGGCACCCATGGCGCCTTTGCCGATTTCTTTCTCGATTTGATAACGACCGAGCATGGGTTTTTCAACGCCCTCCTTGTTGAGGATCAGGGTGCCGCCGGGGCTGGACGAGCTGCCACCCAGAATCACGGTTTCTTCCATGGCCTGTGAGCGTTTCATGCGCGCCGCTATGTCGCGGAATTTGGGATCGTGCTGCTTGATGCTGACGTACACCGAGCTGGCCTTGTGGAACTGGCGTTTGCGTTCAAAATCCAGTGCCAGGTTGTACAGCAATTCCAGCGATTCCTTGCTCGGCGGCAGGCGACGGAATTTTTCGAAGGCGGCATCGAGCTGGCCCTGACCCTGCAGTGACAAACCCAGCATGCGATTGGTTTCTGCCGATTCCACATCCAGCTGTGCCTTGCCCTGTTCGGTGAGCAAATAGCGTTTGGTGGTAATGGTGGCGTGACCCACAATGAGCAGGATGGCGGGTGTCATGAGCTGCAGCCACATGTTGTGCTGGGTCATCAACACATAATGCGCAATGGCCAGACCGGCCAGCAAACACAGGGTAATAAAGGCTGACGAGCCTGCCTTCAGACGCGGCAGTATCAGCATAATGTATAACAGCAGTATCAGGGTGATGCCGGCACGAGCCTCCAGCGTCCATTCCGGTTCGATAAAAAAGTCTTCGTTGAGAATGCTGGAAACAGAATGTGCCAGGGTTAATACCGGCGCCATATTGGCATTAACCGGCGTCACCTGGGAGTCACCAACGCCGGTGGCGGTGGCGCCAATCAAAACTATTTTGCCCTTGTATTTGCTGACCGGAATTTTGCCCTGCAATACGTCATAAAACGAATCAACCGGAAACGCCGGACTACCGTCCTGGGTGGTATAGAAAAACGTATTCATACGCATCATATCGTCAGTGCGTATATTGAGATTACCCAGTTGCACACCGCTGCGAGTAATTTGAATATCCTGTGGCCCCAGGTTCAGGCTGCGAGCGGCAATCAGCAACGATTGCGAAGGATAATACTCACCAAAATAATCGATGATCAGTGGCTCGGCACGAATACCGCCGTCGATATCCGGATACGCAACCAGGGCGCCTACGCTGTCGGCAAACGGACCGACTTCTTCAATGGGGATCAGTGATTCGGCTGCGGTCAGGGGATACAAATTACCGGGGAAAGTTGAGGGTGTCACATTCTGTAAACGATTGCGTTGCACAAATTCCGGGAGATCCGAATCCGGGCGACCCAGTGGATTGCCGATGGAAAAATGCATGGCCAGGACGACATTTTTTGCGTCCTTGAGACTTTGCGCCAGAATGGCATCGGAATTGAGTTCGGTTTCCGCCTGCATCAGCTTTTCACCGAGCACGCCCAGATCGGTTTCGAGTTCGGGATCTTTGTGACTGGCTGCTAAACTGCTGTTGGTATAAAACGCAATCAGTGACTTGATATGTTTCAGACCGGGATCGATTTGCGGTTCAAAAAAGAAGGTGGTTTGGCCAATCACCCTGGCGCCACCCTCCTTGAGTAAGGCATGCAGTTGCGCCTGCTTGTCACGCGACCAGGGCCAGCGGCCGATATTGGCGATGCTGATATCGTCAATGGCGACCACGGCTATTTTGTCACTGGGGGTATGAGTGGAAGCGCGCACCCCGATATCGTAGGCACTGCGTTCGATGCTGCTGAATACGTTGAAATAGCCAAGAACCAGAACGGCCACGGCTACAACCAGTCCGATGAACCAGTCGCGCGTCAGCAAACCTTGTTTCATGTATCCCCCGAAATATTGTTTTTATGTACCAGTACAGGATAGCAGTTGAATCTACAAAGTCATGTCATTGTAACTGGGGTGTCATGCCTTGTTCGATTAACAAATTGGCCATGGATGCGCCTACTTGCCGGGAGAAACGCGAGAAGAAATCCGGGTGCACCGTGTAGTCGACGATATCTTCGGCATGCAGTACTTCGCGCGCCACATAACTGGTGCTGGCCAGTTCGTCTACCAGGCCAAGTGCAACACTCTGGTCGCCAGTCCAGATCAAACCACTGAACATACCATCGACTTCTTTCAATTTATCGCCGCGACCTTTCTTGACGGCAGCAATAAACTGGCCATGAATATCGTTTAACAGCGTTTGCAAATGCTTGTTGATTTGGGGATTGCTCGGGGCAAACGGATCCAGCAAGGCCTTGTTATCGCCGGCGGTGAGGGTGCGGCGTTCAACACCCAGTTTTTTCATGGCCTCAACAAAACCAAAATTATCCATGCGTACACCGATGGAGCCGACAATACTGGCCTGGTCGGCATAGATTTTTTCTGCCGCCGAGGCTACGTAATAACCACCGGATGCGCAAATATCACTGATGACGGCATACAGTGGAATGTCGGGATTTTCTTTACGCAGTCGCAGGATTTCGTTGTAAATATAACCCGATTGAACCGGGCTGCCACCGGGGCTGTTAATACGTAAAATAATACCGGCGGTTTTTTTATCTTCGAAGGCCGCGCGTAGCGCTGACACAATATTATCGGCACTGGCGTCGGCATCGGGTGCGATCACACCCTTGAGCTCAACCAGGGCCGTGTGTTTGTCACCGTGTTTACCAACAACCTGTCGGCCGTCGCCCATCAGGGGCAGGAACAGCAACAGGCCAATAAACAAATAGCCAAAGCCGAGGATTTTAAAGAAGATGCCCCAGCGTCGCGCACGGCGTTGTTCAATCAGTCCTTCGGTGGCCAGTTTTTCCAGTACATCTCTTTCCCAATGATCACTCATGAATGGATTCCTGTTTTAGTGGCAGTTAGATTAAGTAAAAATTCCGGCAATTGTACAATGTTGTCGAGGCAGGCGAGTGGTTGATGTTTCATCAGGCGTTCTACCGAATGCACACCATAACTCACAGCCAGCGCATCCATGCCGATATGACGCGCCATTTCCATGTCGTATTCGGTGTCACCAATCATCAGGGCATCACGGGCCTGTAATCCCAGTTGTTCGAGTATTTCTTCGAGCATTTGCGGGTGCGGTTTGGATCGGGTTTCTGAGGCACAACGCGTGACATGAAAGCGTTCGTGCAGACCGGTTTGATCGAGCACCTGATTTAATCCTTCACGGCCCTTGCCGGTGGCTATAGCCAGCCAGTAACCGGCATCTTCCAGTGTTTGCAGCATGTCGGGTACGCCGGCAAACAGGGTTGATGGCGTGGTGTCGCTGACCATATAACGGGTGCGGTAGTCGGTTGCCAGCTGTTCAATGATGTCATCGGATTGTGCAGGTTGCAGGGCACGTATCGCTTCACGCAAACCCAGACCAATCACGTTTTTATACGCATCATCATGCTGGTCGGCAAAACCGTGCTGCACACACGCGGCACGCAGGCAGTTAACGATGCGCGCTTCCGAATCCATGAGTGTGCCATCCCAGTCAAAAATGAGGACTTTCCAGGGGGGATTCCGATGCATATTTACGCTGACTCCAGTAAATCAATGGCGCGTTGCCAGTCGGTATCGACCGGCGCGGTGATGGAATAGTTTTTGTCGAGTTTGAAACGCAGTTGCCAGGCATGCAGAAACATACGCTTGAAACCCTGTTCCTTAAAATGGCGGTTGTAGTCGCTGTCGCCGTATTTTGTGTCGCCGGCAACCGGGTGCCCGACATGCGCGGCGTGAACGCGAATCTGATGAGTGCGCCCGGTGTGTAAATGTATTTCCGCCAGTGTGGCGTGATCGTAATAGGCCAGTGGAATAAACAGGCTACGCGATTCCTTACCGACATCGTGGTCGACCACCACCATGCTCTCGCCACCCTGCATGCTGTTTTTGCGTAACGGCACATCAATCAGGCGCTCGCCACCTGGCCAGCGTCCCACCAGTATGGCCTGGTAGATTTTTTGCAGTTTGTGCTCATCGCGAAACAACGCATGCAAACGCATCAGGGCAGGGCGGGTTTTGGCAAACAGCAGTACGCCACTGGTATCACGATCCAGACGATGCACCAGTTCGAGCATGACATCATCCGGGCGTAACTGACGCAGGATTTCAATGGCACCAAAACGAATATTGGTAC
>JACPVK010000274.1 GCA_016191795.1 Gammaproteobacteria bacterium | reverse complement strand
GTCCGCAAATGCGCCGTTCCTGCGCATCCTGCGCTCACGGCATTCGCACATCCCTGTGCATCACGCAAATGAACGTAAATAAATAAAGCACAAAAGCATTGTCTTTTATTTGCGTGTATTTGCGGACTCCTGCTTTTGATTGCTTCATTTGGTCGCGGGCATAGCCCTCTCCTACATGTCTTACATTTACAGAATATCTGAATACATACCATTTAGAGCGTAGGTACGAATAGCGCAGCGTATTCGTACGCATGAAAATCCTCCGATTACGCTGCGCTAATCGGAGCTACGGTTCTGCTCTTATCCACCCTGGCACTGTATGAGCGGGCCATGCCCGCGACCAATTCAAAAGCGAAGTCAGTAAATGCGTCGCTCCCGTGCATCACGCCAATAAACACGAATAAAAGAAGAATGTTTTGTTTTTATTTGCGTTCATTTGCGTTTTCTTGTTCTTTTGATTCTGGTCGCGGGCATGGCCCGCTCCTACAAAGAACCTTTAATCCCAGATTAAAATTTCCACCGGTGTCGGGTTATACGCATTGCACGGATTATTCAATTGCGGGCAATTCGAAATCAGGATAAGAATATCCATTTCGGCGTTCATTTCAACATAACGGCCGGCGCTGGAAATGCCATCGGCAAAGCTGAGCTTACCTTCCGGTGTCACCGGCACGTTCATAAAAAAGTTAATGTTGCTGGACAAGTCGCGTTTGGTCATGCCGCAATCGTGTTGCGCCAGCGCCATTAAAAAATTATCCCGGCAACTGTGCATAGGACGTTTTTCCAGCGCATAACGCACGGTGTTGCTTTCTGCCGAGCAGGCACCGCCAAGTGTGTCGTGGCGACCACAGGTGTCGGCGGTAATGCGTAACATCACCTTGCCGGTATTGGACATTAATGCCGTGCTGGTAGTTAGATAAATATTGCCCTGTTCACGAATCGTCGTGTTGGCGTCATAACGTTCTTCTATATTGCGCGCGTTATAAAACAATGTATCGACAGCCTGATTACCTTCCAGGTCGACAATGCGCACCGTTTGCCCACGTTTCATTGTGTGCATATACGGCTCACCGGCGGCAACAATTTTACGGTAAACCGCCTGGGCCGGATGTAACTTGCTTTCAGTTAAACCGCTGCTCATAAATAAAGTCGCTCGGTGTTAACAAAGCCGCGCTGATTTTCCGGGCAACGGTTACGGCAGGCATCGGCGGCGGGTAGTTCGCCGGTGTGCGTGACGGTTAATTCAATGGGCCGTGGTTGATATTGCGCAGCGGGGTCTAGCGCATGCTGGCAAGTTGACAGTATCACCAGTGTGTTCATTTCAAAACGTAAATCAACGTAACTGCCGGCTTTGGAAAATCCGGGATGAAAAATCAGTTTGCCATCATCATCGACAGTCACTTTACTGAAAAAATTAATATTGGAAACCAGATCGCGTTTGCCCAGGCCATATTTGCCCAGTTCATTGAGTAAACTGTCGTAGCCGTTTTTAAAGTAATCATTGCGTGCTTCCTGAAAACGTGACTTGCCATACTTGCGCTCCACCAGCATGGCATTGGAGACACCACCCAACATGTCGTGCCAGCCGCAGGTGTCATCGGTAATGGAACACAAAATGCGCCCCATATCGGAATAACAGACCACACCGCTAGTTAAATACGCCGTGTGCTGGGCTTTTAAGGTATCGGCCATGTTGTAACGTTCCAGTTTTTCATCGGCGTTGTAAAACAGGGCAGAGATATTGGCGCCGCCCTGCACATCGGTGAGGCGTAATGTATGGCCACGGCGCAAGATGCCGGACCAGTGTGCGCCGCTGGCCAGGTGCTCGTGCCAGAGTAATGAACCAGGTTGAGTTGTCATGATGGGGCAGTGTACTCGTATCAATGTTTGAATGCGGTTGCTTTGAGCAAAACCCGTACCATCTGGACTGACGCTTTACGGTGCGCTTTTGGTGCAAAAAATCACCCCTGTTACGCACCAATAGCGCGCATGGCCAGTTGTTGCAGCACTGCATTAGTGCGAAATGGCGTTATCATCGTGATCAGATTGCTGCAATCACCGGTGCAGCAGGCCATGCCGCGTGGAATGGTAGGTCGGGCATGGTCCTTGCTCAATCAATTCGCAAACAGGCATCTAGGGTTCCGGTTTTTTCAAAACGTCTGGACCGAGAGAGGCCATCCATTCTGTTATCAGGCTGGACACACGGCGGGATAAAAGCCCGGGAGATCGACGCACGCGTTTTGTGTAGTTGTTACGTAGCCGTGACCCACCGCACCTCACTCGTGTAACCAGAACCGATTTCAACCTTGAGGAATCTTACATGGCACTGCGTTTACTAAAACGATTATTGTTCATTGCAACCGCTTCATTATTAATGCTGATGTTTGCAACCACACCTGCCGCCGCTGCCGAAAAACAAAAATTCAAACTGGCCTGGACCATTTACGCCGGCTGGATGCCATGGACCTATGCGGTGGATAAAGGCATAGTCAAAAAATGGGCCGACAAATATAACATTGACGTGGAAGTGGTACAGCTTAACGATTACATCGAATCCATTAACCAGTACACCGCCGGTAAATTCGATGGCGTGATGGTGACCAATATGGATGCACTGACGATTCCTGCGGCCGGTGGTGTCGACACCACGGTAATCATCAATGGCGATTTCTCCAATGGTAATGATGGCATCATCCTCAAGGGCAAGGGTAAAAAACTGGCTGACATTAAAGGCCAGAAAGTAAATCTGGTGGAATTATCGGTGTCACATTATTTGTTGGCGCGTGCTCTGGAAACGGTGAAGCTCAAGGAAAAAGATATTTCAGTTGTGAATACGTCTGACGCCGACATTGTTGCCGCCTATAAAGCAGCCGATACCACCGCGGTGGTGCCATGGAATCCGCAACTGGCAGAAATTATTAAGGGTAATCCCGATGCCACACTGGTGTTTGATTCCAGCAAAATTCCTGGCGAAATTATCGACATGACGGTGATCAATACCGGTGTTTTGAAAAAGCATCCTGAATTTGCCAAAGCGATCGCCGGCGCCTGGTTTGAAACCATGAGCATCATGTCTAAAAACGATGCCAAAGGTAAGGAAGCGCGCGCCTACATGGGTAAGGCTTCCGGTACCGATCTCGCCGGTTATGAAGCACAGTTGAAAACCACACGCATGTTTTACGATGCGGCTGAAGCGGTTAAATTTACCGAAAGCGCCGATCTGATCAAGACTATGGATATGGTGCGCACCTTCTCGTTTGATCACGGTATTCTGGGTGAAGGCGCAAAAAGTGTTGATGTAGTGGGTATGGAATTCCCCGGTGGCAAAACACTGGGCGACAAGAAAAATATCAAACTGCGTTTTAGTTCCGAGTACGTTCGCATGGCAGCGCAAGGCAAGCTTTAAAAACGGTTAGCCTCTGTTATGACGGATACAAAGCTATGGGTTGTATTGTAGGAGCGGGCCATGCCCGCGACC
>JACPVK010000273.1 GCA_016191795.1 Gammaproteobacteria bacterium | reverse complement strand
CGGGCGCGAGTGGCTTCCAGGTGTATCAAGCGTAACAAACGCAGGCGTTCGGCACTGGCCGGAATGCGTTTTTGCAAACGCGTGGACATGTCCAGCAGCCAGACCTCGGCATCAAATCGATCCTGAAAGCTTTCGGCTTCGTTGATGGCGTCTATCAGCCGTGTGCGCAGCTCAGGGTCGGGCTGGGGCTGCTGGCTGGATGTTGCCATGGCAGGCAGCAGGAGCATCAATAAAAACAGGTATGTATTCTTCATGAGCGAAGTTTAGTACAAGTCTAAAGCCAGGCCAGAAAAGCGTGGTGCGACCTTACGCTAAAGTTTCAGGGCCGATGATGTTTCTGAAAATGTTTTTTACTGGACATCTTCTGTTTACGCGACCACCAGATCCAGCTACCGCTAAAACCCAGAAGCAACATGATGATGGCGCTGGCATCCATGATGTACACACCCCAGCGGGCATTAAAAATACGGCCACTGTGTAAATCCAGTATAACGCGCTCTGCCGTGAGACCGGTGCCGCGCCAGTTGCGCTTTATGCGTTGCTGCCAGTATGTTGGCAGCTCAACTGGCAGTATCCATTGCGCGTCTTTATTATCTGTCTGTTGCCAGGAGACAATGTTTTTATCAGCCACGTAAAAATTTTCATCCTGTGTTTCGACAATGATCAATTCCCCGATGTTGCCAATTTTTTTTATGGGCATAAAGCCGGGTGAGGTTTGTTCAATCAGCTCACCGTTATCATCAAGTAGTAACAGGCTGTTTGATAACGCGATGACCAGTATGTATTTCCCGGATGCCGCTGCGCCAATCAATGTATCTGAGCTGTCTGTAAGCAGATTGCCGTTAAAAAAAATCTTTCCACCCCATTGCGTAATGCGTGCATTATTGTTGATTACAAAGCTGCTTGCCTCGCCTTTCGGGTTGAGTCCGTACCAGTCCAGTATCCAGTCATTGGCAACTGTTTTATGGTCGAGTTTCAGTTCTTCTGTATGGTTGAGTGCAATGCCGGTAATAGCCAGAATAATCAGCAGCAGTAATGCCACCAGTCCAAGGCGCCGGTGCCAGATAAACCAGGGAAAGGTTTTTTTATGTTGTCGAGTCATGAATGCTTCAGTTGTTGATCAAGCAGCAAGGCAATACGCGCCAGTTTGGTGAGCGCCCGTACTGACAGCGTGGCGCCGGAAATGCCATCAATCGTGCGGTCCAGTTTGTGTTCATGTGTTAAACCTGCCTTGGTAAACTGTTCGGTGAAAAATGGGTATTTTATTTCCCAGCCGCGTGATTCGCGAAACACCAGTACTTTAATCACTTCAATTTTTTTATTGTTGATCACTATACCGGTGGTGATGGGTTTGGTTTTGCCGATTTCTTCCAGCACCCAGACACTGCGTTGACCCTGTTTCCAGTAACGTACGCGTTTGCCTTCATAGCCGTGATCAAGAATGTCTTCCAGCTGTTTTTTTAAATCATCCTGCAGCCATAATACTTCGGCTTCGGGTGGTTTGCCGGCAAAGCTTTCATTAACGAAATCATCGCTGGTCTGATAAATATTTTCAGCCCGGGCGGCTGGGGCCAAACACATCAAACATATGAAAATGACAGGCAGGTACGCTTTCAGGCGCACATTCATCAGTGCGCTTGAAGGCACACCCGCAAAAAACAGCATAAGTTTAAACATCATGTCATTCTAACCTGAATTGTTAACTGTCCAGAAAAACAAAAAAACGGGATGCATTTAGCACCCCGCTGTTTTCAGTTCCGGCCGCCAGCAGAACAGCGGTCACAGGAGTCTTGCCCTAGAACTGATAACCCACGCCCAGATTAAAGCCCTTGCTTTCGGTGGCATTGTCATGATCTTCAGTCTGGTAATCAAATTTAAATACTACGTCTTCATGAGGCCAGTAATTAAATCCGGCAACGGTTTGAGATTTGTCTTCGTTAACCACAATGCTCCAGTCGCTTTGACGAACAAACACACCGAATTTTTCAGTCACTTTGTAGGAAGCTTCAACCAGCATACCGCTTTGTTCTTCCTTGTTATCCGGTGCGCCAGCATCCAGATCCCATTGTGCATACATTGCGCTGGCCTTGAACGGGCCGGTGGCGTAAGCGACATGGCTTTCGATCAGGGTGGCGCCGATTGCTTCGGCTGCTGTGCCTTGTGACAAATCGTCCTGCAACTGAACCGTAGCGGCGATTTCCAGGCCGCTGATGCCGGTGTATTTAACGCGTGCTGTGTATGCCAGTGCTTCACCTGCTGCTTCAGCGACTTTGCTGCGCCCGTCACGGATGTTGCCATCGCTGGCATTCAGGCCGGAATGCAGGGCCAGATCGTAACTCACGCCGTTATCCAGATGGCCGGAATACATTACACCACCCTCCCACCAGGTCGCGGGAATGATTTCTTTTTCAACCAGATTACGTTCCACACCATAGAAAGCAGGTGGTTCGTGGGTTTCGTTAAGCATGCCTACCGGTATCAGGAATACACCGGCTTTGAATGAGCTGTTGTCGTCGATATCCATTTCCACATAAGCCTGTTCCAGTTCAACCTCACCGGGTGTGCTATCTGCGCCGCTGCCGTTTTTAACGAAAGCATGTTCGAGCTCTACTTCACTGAAAAAACGAATGTGGTCATTAAAGTCGTGGCCGAATTCGAGTACGAAGCGATGAAAGTCGAGCATTTTTTTATCGCTTTTAGCGCCGCTGGTGGCGGTTTGTTCCAGGTTGTTGTAGTGGAATTCGCCATAGCCACCGACGGTGGTTTCAGCATAGGCAACAGGTGCGGCCAGGGTGGTGGTGATGGCGGCACTGATCAGGGTGCGAGATAACAACATGTGTGATGTCTCCGGTTGGGTTATTTAAGAAAGTCTTAAGTTCGTGACCGGGATTATACTTAATGCAGATGCGAATGCAAACGATTCTCATCTGCAACTAGAAAAATTTAGTTGTCGTGGCGGGATCTGGCAGCAAGGGAAAGGAAAACAGAATGGGAGCTGAACTCAGTCAACCCACTGATATATCTCGATAGTCTGCGGTGCACAGGATGAACAGCCACCTCCACAGGTGGTGCCCTGGGGCATTTTTATGACCTTGCCCTTGGCGATCCACTGTTCCAGCAGCGGGCGCAGGGCGTCCTGTTCCATTCCGAAGGTCAGCGCCATATCACGCAACGGAGCCTGGCCCCGGCTTTTCAGGTAATCGCGCACATCGGTCAGAATCATACGCTGGCCTCGCGCAGATTTTGCTTGCCGGCCTGGCGCAGAATTAACAGGGTGAGGGTCATGGCGGTGGCTATGCCGATAATCCAGCCGATGGAGGAGGCCGGGTGTTGCTCAAACCGCGCCAGCTGGTAAAACAGGGTGGCGGCTGCATAAGCGATGCCGGTGGTCCAGGCCAGGGTGAAGACCATCCAGCGGCTGCCGGCTTCGCGATAAATCGCCGCGGTGGCGGCAACGCAGGGCGCATAGAGCAGGATAAATAACAAATAGGCGAAGGCACCGGCCTGGCCATCAAATCGGGCATTCATGGCGCCGAAGGTGGCGGTATCAACGGACTGCGTTTCGGCCGCCAGTTGCTGGTCGACGCTGGAATCCAGTACGTTTAAACCCAGGGGATCGCCGAGGTTGCTCAGGGCATCGTCCAGATTAACCGGAATGGTTTCCAGTGCCGAGGTTAAGGCATCACCCAGTACAAACGCTTCATCGGCGGCGGCTTCACCGGCCTGATCAATTTGCGAGTAAATCGCATCGAGCGTGCCCACCACCACTTCCTTGGCGAGTATGCCGGTGAAAATACCAACGGTGGCCGGCCAGTTTTCGTCCTGAATACCAAAGGGTGAAAACACAGGGGTAATGCTGCGGCTGATAGAAGACAGCACCGATTTTTCGCTGTCTTCATTGCCAAAGCTGCCATCGGTGCCCCAGGAATTGAGGAAGTTAATCACCACCACCATCATCACAATAATTTTACCGGCATCGCTCAAAAAACCTCTGAGGCGTGACCAGGTGAGTAATACCATGTCCTTGAATCGGGGCATGTGGTAGGCCGGCAGTTCCATCAAAAAGGGCGAGGCTTCACCCGGTAACAAGGTGGTTTTAACAACGAGTGCGGTGAGAATGGCAAACACAATACCGATCACGTACAGGGCAAATACCATGTTTTGCCCACCTATCGGGAAAAACGCGGCAGCAAACAGGGCGTATACCGACAAGCGCGCACCGCAGGACATAAACGGCGCCATCAATACTGTAATGATACGTTCGCGGTGATTTTCCAGGGTGCGGGTGGCCATGATGGCGGGCACGTTGCAGCCAAAACCAACAATTAAAGGCACGAAAGCCTTGCCCGGCAAACCCAGTGCACGCATGAAGCGATCCACCACAAAGGCAGCGCGCATCATGTAGCCTGAGCCTTCAAGAAACGACAAAAACAAATATAGAAAACCAATAATCGGTATGAAGGTAGCCACCACCTGCACGCCGCCACCCAAGCCATCGGCCAGCAGTACGCGTAACCAGTTGGGCGCGCCCATAGCAGTGAGTAATTCGCCAAAGCCATCGACAAATAATGCACCGGCGGTGATATCAAAAAAGTCTATAAACGCGCCACCCAGGTTAATGGTGAACAAAAACATCAGGTAAATAATGCCGAGAAATATCGGCACGCCAAACCAGCGGTTCAGCACCACGCGGTCGATCTGGTCGGAATGGCTGTGGCGATGTTGATCGGGGCGGCTCACCGCCAGTTCGCACACCTTGCGGGCAAAGCCGTAGCGGCCATCGGCGAGCAGAATATCCATGTCTTCGGCTTCGGCTTCCACAATCCGGTCGCGTAATTCTTTGGCGAGCGAGAGTATGTGTGGCGGAATGGCCTGCAGGGATTCCACACCGGTGTCACCATCGAGAATTTGCGCCGCCAGCCAGCGGCAATTGATATGGCGGCATTTTAAAGGGGTCAGACCCCTTTCGGTCTCATCAAAGGGCTCTGACCCCTTTAAAGTCTGCAGCAGGCTATGAATAGCGGATTCAATAGATTCGCTATAGGCCAGCGCGGTGCGCGGCGGCAGCTTGTCGATGGCCGTGTCCAGCACGGCCTGTTTGAGTTGTTCCACGCCGCTACCGGTATTGGCAATCAGCGGAACCACACGACAGCCCATGGCAATTTCCAGGGCTTCGAGATGGATTTTCAGATGATGCGCTTCGGCCACGTCCATCATGTTGACGGCTACGATCATGGGCACCTGCATTTCCAGCAACTGG
>JACPVK010000272.1 GCA_016191795.1 Gammaproteobacteria bacterium | reverse complement strand
TGTCGGGATTTGATTCAATGTGTTCCTGTAGATCCCAGGGAAACAGTTCCCGGATATGCGGTAAGACATCATTGATCAGATCCTTGAAACGTTTCATTTTCGGCTTGCCGGTTTTGCAGCAGCGTGGGTTTCAGTTGCAAGGTGATTATTGCCACTTTGACGTAATCCCTGTTCCACCGCAATAACGGCTGCTTCAACGCGTGAATGCACATTGAGTTTGCGCAAGATGGCTTTGACATGCAGTTTTACGGTGCCATCCGATATACCAAGATTACGTGCAATGATTTTGTTGCTTTGGCCGTCGGCCAGCAGGCAAAGTATTTCCAGTTCGCGCGGTGTTAATTCTGAAAACGGACTTTCAGTGTTGGCGCTTTCTTCAATAGCCGGTTCGCCCTGAACCACACGTGCCAGGACATCGGTGAGGCCCTGGGCAATAACATTCTTTCCGCGTTCGATATCGCGCAACGCGCTGACCAGTTCATCCGGTTCCATATCCTTGAGCAAATAACCCTGAGCACCATTACGCAGGCTGTCGACAAGATCCTGTTCCTCGTTGCTGGTAGTGAGCATCACAATGGGAATCTTGATGCCGCGTTGTTTTGCCAGTTGCAGTACCTGCAGGCCACCAATTTCCGGCATGCGCAAATCCAGCAGAATGATATTGGGTTGCATCTGGTCGGCCAGTTCCAGGCCTTCATGGCCATCGGCCACGGCGGCAACCACTTCAATGCCACGTTGTTGTAACAGGCCTTGCAGTCCAACACGGAACAGGGCGTGGTCGTCGATAATGATTACGCGCATACTCATTTACTGATTACCGCCAGATGTTGTAACGGGTTATAACGCGATTCGCTGCTGTATTTGAAATGTAATTCAATGCGTGTTCCTTCTTCAGGATCGCTTTCAATACGTAGCGTACCACCTATGTGGGCTGCGCGCTCCTGCATGATGGTGAGGCCCAGATGTTTGCCGGGATGATTGCTGTGGCTGGGCGTTTCAAAACCGGTACCGTCATTTTCTACCAGTACATCATGATTACCGGCAGCATCGCAACGAAACATCAAACGGACATTGTGCGCATCACTGTGTTTGCGAATATTATTCATGGCTTCCTGCACAATGCGGAATATGTGCATTTCTATGTTGGGCGGTAATTCGGTGTCCCATTCTTTTTGTAATAAAACGTGAATACCGGTTTCCTTACGGAAGCGCGATATCATTTTTTCAACAGCCTGAATCAGCCCCTGTGAGTTAATGGGTGTACGGCAATGGGCAATGAGTTCGCGCAAATCGGTATAGGCTTCATCGAGGCTGTTTTCAACCTGCTCTATACCGCGTATGGATTTGAATTCGGATATGGGTTGCAGGGTTTCATCCAGTACGCGTACCTGAAAGCGTAAACTGGCCAGTGTCTGTGCCAGTGAGTCGTGCAGTTCGTTGGCGATGAGGCTGCGTTCCTGCATGATGATCATGCGGCGTGATTCCTGATCAACGCGTGCTTTTTCAATGGCCAGGCTCAGGTGTTTGGCGAGTGTTTCCAGCAGGTTTTCGAAATCCTGATGGTTACGGTAAGGCAGACTGTTAACCTTGATACGGATCACGCCCAATGTGCGATCCTGATAATGCAGGGGCACATAGTAGGATTTATGATCTTCCTTGACGTCACACAATAATACTTCGGCCAGTTGTCGCACCTGTTCGTTATTGTTGAGTATTTTGTTATCGACCAGTGTCTCGGCCAGTGACGGTGTGAGTTTGACTTTTTTGTGCTGTTCAAGCACATCCGGTTTTATGCCGGTGCTGGCAATGTATTCCAGCCAGTTATTTTCTGTGGCCAGCCAGATGGAAACATTGTTGGTGTCCAGTGCCAGATACAGTGCATCACAAAAGCGATTTAATAATTCTTTGAGATCACGGCAGGTGTTAATGCTTGAAGCGACGTCATACAGCACAGTATGGGCGTGATTCTTTTCCTGATATTGCTGATCAACCGAACTTTGATTGCGCAATGAAATCCAGGCAATCAGAAAAAAAGTACTTAACAACAGTATGCTGTGAATGGTCACCGCTGTTGCCGCATTGTCACCGGCATGGAGCAGCCAGTAACTGCTAAAACCCATGGCAACCAGCAAGCCTGACAGCACAGCCAGGCAAACGCTCAGGCGTTTGGCAGGTTGCTGGGTATTGCTGCTGGTCGATAAAATATGCGGCATTGTTATTGAGG
This sequence comes from Gammaproteobacteria bacterium, assembly GCA_016191795.1. Classification (GTDB taxonomy): domain Bacteria; phylum Pseudomonadota; class Gammaproteobacteria; order SZUA-229; family SZUA-229; genus JACPVK01. The sequence continues at coordinate 7,082 of JACPVK010000272.1, read as the reverse complement.
CGGCTTGTAGTTGCTGTCTTTGGGATTAATAAAAATAAACTGCGGTTTGCCCGGTTCAATTTCCACGAAATCCACAGTCATGCCATCGAGTAGATCGATGGATGCAGACGAGACGACCAGATCAACATTTTCGCTGGTAAAAGTAGTGTCGTCTTCCTTGTTATCGTCAAAGCCCATACCGTAGTGAATGCTGCCGTCGGCATTTTTGGTACCGGCCAGGCGTAACGGCAGACCTTCGAGGTTGCTTTGCTTGGCGGCAATACGAATTTGCCTGGCGGCGTCGCTGGTCAGTTTGATCATGGTTTACTCCTTGGTCTTTTGTTGCTTGTGTTGGCGTACGAAGGCAACGAATCGTTGCGCCCAGTGATTATTGCGCGTGTCGCGCTGATGCGAATAACAGGCCAGCAGGTTGTTGTGCACTATGCCGTCATTTTGTCCGTCGACTCCGGTTCCGCGCACTATACGGTAAGCGAAGCGGGTGGCCGGATCAAGATTGACCAGGCCGGAATAATGGAATTCGTGTCCGGCAATTTCTGTTTGCGCTGTCGACGGTTTCTGTTTCCATGGATGCGCATCGGTTTCCTGCATGCGTATGTAACCGCGGCCCTGTGGTCGCTCGTGCATGACAGTATCGGCGGCAATAACGCCAGCCATTTGCCGGGTTTCACCATGCCAGTTGAGGTTGCGGCTTAAATACATCAGGCCGCCGCATTCGGCGTAGGCTGGCAAACCGTTATCAATCGCGGATTTGATGGCCTGCCGCATAGCGGTGTTTTTTTCCAGTTGTTCCATGCGTGCTTCCGGAAAACCGCCGCCGATAAATAAACCATCTATCGCGGGTAAAGTCTGGTCGCGTATGGTGTCGATGAATATCAGTTCGGCACCGGCGTTTTCCAGTGCCGTGAGATCACCTGGATAATAGAAACCAAAGGCATCATTACGCGCCACGGCAATGCGTACGTCCCGGGTGTGTGCAATGCACGTTGGCTCGGGTGTGATGCTCAGTTTCGCGGCCGAGTTGGCGATGTTAATTATCTTGTCCAGATCGAGTTGTTGTTTGAGTACATCACGAATGGCAGCAATCTTTTTGTCGGCACTGTCATCTTCGTTGCTGGGCATCAGGCCCAGGTGGCGTTCTTCGATGGAGAGTGCGTCGTTATGATAAACCGCGCCCACAACCTGCACATCGGTGTAATGCTCAATCACACTGCGTAATTTTTTCTCATGCCGGCTGCCGCCGAGTTGATTGAGAATGACACCGGCAATGCGTATGTTTTTGTCAAAAGCCTGGTAACCCAGAATCAAGGGTGCGATACCGCGCGTCATGCCACGCGCATCCAGTACCAGTACCACCGGCGCCTGAACCAGATTGGCGAGGGCGGCGTTGGAGTTGCTGCCATCCAGGTCCAGACCATCATACAGGCCCTTGTTACCTTCGATGATGGTGATATCGGCGGTGGCGGATTGTTGTACCAGCAGGCTGGTGATTTCATCGCGCTGCATGGTGTAAAAATCGAGGTTATGGCAGGGACGGCCAGCGGCACGTCCCAGCCACATCGGGTCGATGTAATCCGGACCTTTTTTGAATGGCTGCACTCGCAGGCCACGTTCATGCAGGGCGGCACACAGGCCGATGCTGATCGTGGTTTTGCCGGATGATTTATGTGCGGCAGAGATGAGTATTCTGGGCGGCATGTTGCGGGTCCCGATCTTAAAAATACAAACGGCCCTGTCGGGCCGTTATGTGGTAAATCTTGAGCATGTAAGTGATCTTAAGCTTGGTCAGCCTTGTGGTGCGGATCAACGGTGGTGTCATCCAGTGTTTCGGGTAACAAGTTGAGCACCTTGACACTCAGCGCCACAATGATCAGGGCAACCGCAATACCACTCAGACCCAGCATGGTTTCGGCCAGGGTAGGCATATATTGTGCGGTGACACCATCAAAGAAGGTGGTTTCCAGTACTTCCATGCCCGGGAAAATTTCCAGCGGGAAGGCCTGGCCACCAATAATCAGGGTGTACATCTGCGCCAGACCACCGAGTATCACCAGTATGCTGGCGGCAGATAAAGTCATGCGGCATTTGCTGGCGCCGGGTGCAAATATCAGTGCCAGTGGAATCAGGCTGCCAAGCGCAATCTGGCCGATCCAGAACATTCTGGAATAATTTTCGCCACCATCTGTACCGAGCAGAATAAATGCTTCGTAATCGTGATGGTTGGTCATGTACAGATTGGTAAGGTGGTAAACCACAACGAAATACAACACGGCGGCGACAAATACGCCGAGCAGTTTGCGCAGTTTCACAATCACGGCATCACCCAGTACCCGGTCGGTCCATTTATAGGCGGCCATTAATACCAGTATGTAAATGGCCAGACCAAATGCAAACGACATGATGATGAACATCGGTGCCAGCATCGCCATGTTGTAACCGGTGCGTGCCACGATGAAACCGAAAATGGCACCAGTACCGGTGGTGAGTATCAATCGCCAGATAAAGGCGGCGAAACCGGCATACTTGGTGTAGCCCTTCATGTTGCGATCCAGCATGAACCACAGGTAGACACCGGTGAACAGGAAGAAACCGTTATACAAAATCATGTTCCAGGCAAATATGGATTTGAAGTTGTAGTAAGTCATGGCGACAATCAGTCGATCCGGATGGCCCAGATCGAGTACCAGTATCATCAGGCCGCCAATCAGCAGGGCCAGTGACAGCATGGCGGATAAAGGTGCCAGCGGTTTGTAGAATTTTTTGTCGAAGACGGATGAGATGGATGCAATGTTCAGGGCGCCGGAGGCGGCAACAATCAGAAACACGGCAAACACATGCGGCAGGCCCCAGACGATCTGGTTATTCATGCCGGTCACCCAGTGACCGTGGTGTTCCATGTAATAAGCTGAACCCAGGCCTGCCAGGACAAAAGCGCCCAGCAATGCCAGTAATCCAAGATAGCCTACGCTGTTACCTTCGATTTCTTTCAAACGTATGGTTTTCATGACGGTATGTTTGACCTTGATCAGATGCCCTGGTAACGAACACCGGTGTTAAGTTTGAGGTCGGCGCGAATTTGCTTGCCGCCGTGTTTTTCCAATTCCTGAGAAATAGCACTGTTGGGATCTTTCAGATCACCAAAAATCATGGCGCCGTGTTCCGCTTTGTTACAGGCTTCAACGCAGGCAGGTGTGCCGCCGACATCAACACGCTGTACACACATGGTGCAGGACTCGACTGTGCCTTTTCCACGCGGTGCATATTCAACCTGATCGGTAATGGTTTCGTGTATGAATGAACGTGCCTTGTAGGGGCAGGCCATCATGCAATAACGGCAGCCGATACAAATGTGTTTATCCACCAGAACGATACCGTCTACACGCTTGAAGGATGCGCCGGTAGGGCACACGTCCACACAGGGTGCGGTTTCGCAGTGCTGGCACATCATGGGCAGTGAAATCACATGATTGGTCGCCTTGTCACGCAATTTAACCTTACGTATCCATTGCGCATCGGTTTCCGGACGACCATGTGACGTGACGCCATTTTCTTCATGGCAGGCATCAACGCATGAGGTGCATCCGCTGGCGCATTTGCCGGTATCGATCAGCATGCCCCAGCGTTTGTCAGCCGTGACTGCCTGTTCAGCGGGTTTGGCCTGGGCTACCTGGGTGAGAAATACACCGGGCGCAATACTCAGGCCGGCAACCGCCGTAGCGGATTTTTCAAAAAAATGACGACGCGAGATATTGACTGTTATTTCTTTCATTGTGCCGCTCCTGTTACTGAGGGTTCAGTGCCGGGTGTGGCTGTGACTTCAGCATTCAGTTTGGTCTCGAGTTCGGCCATGGCCTGTTTATGAATCCCGGGGATCTGGCCCGGACGATCAGCATGACACTGGAAACAATCTATTGTGACACCGGCCTGTTTATGGCAGGCGCTGCAAAAATGTTTGTCGTCGCCAAATCGTACGCTGGTGTTTTCCGGCACGTGGCAGTTAATGCATTCCTTCAGACTGGAATCTTTGGTGCGCACACCCTGGTGCATGGTTTTATCGCGCTGATGCAGAATGTACTGGAAATGATGGGCTCTGATTTCAGATTCTTCACCAGGAATAGAGCATTTGTCGCCTTTGGGTTTGGCAACGCCATCCAGTGCATCAAGTTCCGCCATGGCTACACTGCCAAAAGACAGGGCGATGACACCGATAACACCAATCAAGGTTTTATGCATGAGTTGTTGCAACTGCAGCATTACTGTCTCCGTATTTCCTGTTTGTTTCGCTGGCTTCGTCCCTGAAGCCATGCGTATCATTCAGGAATGTTGGTACTCAATTATTCACCCATGCCCATGTCGATGTAGCCGGTAGGGCATACGTCGGCACAGATATGGCAGCCGATACATTTGCTGTAATCGGTAGCTACGTAACGGCCTGTGGTGCTTTCGTTTTTCTTCACCTTGTAAACAGCTGTTTGCGGGCAGAAGATAACGCAGTTATCGCACTCGAAGCACAGGCCGCAGCTCATGCAACGTTCGGCTTCCTGAGTTGCCTGTTCGGCTTTCAAGCCAATCTGACGCTCGTGGAAGTGGCCCAGAACCTGTGCAGAAGTTGGTACGTCTTCATCACGCAGATTACGTGCAACAAACTCGAAGTGACCCAGAAACATTTTGTCGGTGCCGATAATTTCCTGTTGTGAACGGTCATCGTAGTTATGCACGGCAAATTTCTTTTTGTCGGTGCCACGTTGCTGGTCTTCTTCAAATTTTTTGTCAGCAAAGCTCTCTGGAGCCAGCTTGGCTTCATTCAATTTGCCCAGCAGGTTGAAGTGATGTACGTCAACTTTTGGACGTTTTTTCATTTCTGCCTGTTCAACATAGCTCTTGATGGTTTGAGCCACAACGGAACCCTGACCAATCGCTGTGGTTAACAAATGCGGACGTACGATGTCGCCGCATACGAAGTGACCGGGTTTTCCAGGCACCTGATAGTAACTATCAGAATTAATCAGTGCGCGACCATTATCAAAAGTTTCGTTACCGGCCAGATCACCGTACTGACCAATGGCAGATACGATCAGGTCAGCTTCAACGATGTATTCCTTGCCGCCTTCAATGGCAACAGGCATGTTCTTTTCGAACTTGCAGTCAACCAGTTTCAGGGCGGTGGCGCGACCGCTGGCATCTTTAATGATTTCAACCGGCATCACTTCATTCATGATCTTCACGCCTTCTACCAGCGCGTCGTTCACTTCGTGTTGTGCAGCGGTCATGTTTTCGCGTTTGAACAGGGCGGTTAATACAACGCTCTGGCAAGGCTCTTTATCTGCCATCTTGATGTTGCTGTGTTTGATTTTGCCATTCACAACATCTTCAGGTTTTTCGGTAAGATTTTTCAGGGTACCAATACGGCGTGATACAGAGACTACGTCGATAGAGGTATCACCACCGCCCACGCAGACAATCTTCTTGCCGGTGTATTGCATTTCACCCTTGTTGAATTTTTCGAGGAACTTAACAGCGCTAACGCAGTTAGGTGTGGTGTCGAAATCTTTCAAAGGCAATGAACGGCCATTCCAGCAACCGATAGCCCAGAGTACGGCATCAAATTGTTTTTCGAGGTCGGCAACAGCGACATCTTTACCAACGCGCGTATTCATTTTGGTAGTAATGCCACCCATTTCCAGAATACGGTTATTTTCATGTTCCAGACGTTCACGTGGCAGACGATAGCCAGGGATGCCGTAACGCATCATGCCGCCCAGTTCAGGACGTTCTTCAAAAATGGTGCTGGCAATACCCATTTTACGTAAATGGTAAGCAGCCGACATACCGGCAGGGCCGCCACCAATGATGGCAACTTTTTTGTTACCCAGTGCAGGCACGTCAACGAATTTGAATTTGCCATCAAACGCGCTGTCACCAATGTACTGTTCAACCGAGTTAATACCGACAAAGTCATCAACCTTGTTACGGTTACAACCTGTCTGGCAAGGCGCCGGGCAAACACGACCCATCATCGCCGGGAACGGATTGGCAGTGGTAGAACGACGGAATGCGTATTCTTCCTTGGTTACGCCTGCTGGTGGCTTTTCAATGCCGCGCATAATGTCGAGCCATCCACGAATATCTTCACCAGACGGGCAGCTACCCTGGCAGGGTGGAGTGCGATGCACGTAAGTAGGGCACTTATGAGAAGTGTCCTCTTTGAAAATCTTGTCGTGCATACTGTGCCATTCGTGATCGCCGTCTTCGAAACGACGGAAAGTCAAATTTGGATTTGCTTCACGGGAGGTTGTCATGCCTGTGCTCCTGTTAATAACTGCTGGTTAATTCTACGTTTAAGGGTATTGTTTCAATGTTTCGTTCTATTCGGCCTCGCCTTCGGTTTCCGGTTTTTCCAGAACGATGGCGTTGCTGACAAGTTGGTGAACACTAACAATCTGATCCATGGTGAAACCGTAATACGGCAGCACCTTGGTGAACTGGCTCTTACAAATGGCACAGATAGCTGCCATGTGTGTAACGCCATTATCTTTTACAACATTATTTAAAGCGGTTGCGCGCGGCAAAATGCCTTTCACACGAATTTCCATCAAATCGTCCGTTAACAGACCGCCACCGCCGCCACAACAGAAGGTGGCGTCATGGATGGTGTCGGCTTCCATATCAACAAAGTTGTTACAGACTGATTTGATAACAAAGCGCGGTATATCAAACTGACCGCCCGGGTAATTACCCATGCCGGAAGCACGAGCAACGTTACAGGAATCATGGAAGGTTAATACCTTGTCATCATTCGCGGACTTGTCGATGTTCAATAAACCTTTTTCCAGTGCATCTTTGGTGAATTCACAAATATGCTGAGGAATCGGATAACTCTGATCCAGCAAATCAAATGGACCGGCGAGGGTATTCAAAACGCTGTAACCCACGCGCCAGGCGTGGCCACATTCACCATACACAATACGTTTAACGCCCCGACGTATGGCTTCTTCACGAATACGCATGGATACACGTTGCATGTTTTCGTAGCTGCCGATGAACAAGCCAAAATTGGCAGCTTCAGATGCCTTGGAGCTTATTGT